>CAZSEK010000105.1:0-2547 GCA_964605945.1 uncultured Methanosarcinales archaeon | reverse complement strand
GTTTTTTTCCTAAGATCCATTGGCTGTGTTGGATCATTTTTAAGAACCTTAAGAACATCAATTGCCTCCATCAGAGGACCCACCCCATTTCCTATTGGTTCAGAACCGTCTGTTATCATTACTTTTATTTTCATTCCAAGTGTTTTTCCTATTTTTACAAATAATTTTCTCAGCTGTTTCGCACGCTTCATTGTTTTTATTTTAGCGTATTCTGCAACAGGAATATCTATGAGAATTGTATTTGACCCCACAGAATATTTTTTTGCTAAAATACTTGCCAGCATTAATCCGTCTGTATCTATGCTTAAAGGATGTTCGACCTTTAGTATCTTGTCATCTGCAGGAGCAAGATTTAACGCACCTCCCCAGACAATGCATCCTTTTGTTTTTCTCAAAACTTCTTTTAATTTAGGTATACTAAGGCAGACATTCGCAAAAACCTCCATTGTATCTGCGGTTCCTGAAGGACTTGTAATTGCTCTCGAAGATGTTTTTGGTATTTTAAATCCTGCTGCAGCAACAATTGGTATAACCAGCATTGTTGTTCTGTTTCCTGCAACACCACCTACACAATGTTTGTCAAATATTTTTTCTGTGTGATATGCTTTTATATCCAGCCTTTCACCTGATTCAACAATTGCTTTTGTTAGATTTACTATTTCCTCATTATTCAATCCATTCACATAACATGCAGAAACAAAATAAGTCAAATCTATATCTGTTAGGCGTCCTTTGACAACATCATGTATTATTGTATTTATTTTTTCTTTTGTCAGTTTATTGCCTTCCAACTTATCTTTTATGTATTTCACAGAAAGAGGATTGTCCTGACGCCGTAATTCAATTAATGAATTATTCTTTAGTTTCAAATATGAAGATACTTCCTGCATTGTCATAAGAGTCCCTTTTGGAAGTGCATCCTCATGAAAATCTACTGCAGCAATTATTTCTTTTTTATTTTTTGGATTTATTATTTTGACTCGTTCATTAAGGTGTATATCCATTTCTGCACATTCTTCCCTGTTTAAAACCACAATAGGTAAAGTACCTGTAGAAATTGGAATTGTTTTGACTTTAAATTTCATTCAGTTCACCTCTAAAATAAATCAAAACAGGCAATACATCAAAACCTGTCTTTATGTTAAAACTCATATTCATCGCTTACTGCAGGTGCAAAAACTTTGCATTGTGTATTCTGTTCTGCCCATGTTTTCATCATATTGACTGATTCCTCATCACCATGCTGGAAAATGACATTTTTAGGAGCTATTTTTTTTACAAATTCCTTTAATTCAGAATCATCTGCATGTCCTGTAAAATCCATTTTTTTTATTCCGCATTTGATTGTTGTTTTCCATCCATTGAGATATACATATCCTTCTTCAAGAAGAGTTCTGCCGTTTGTTCTTTTGCATTGGTATCCTGTAAGCAAAATTGTGTTATTGGGATTCCCCCACATGTTTTCAAGATAGGATAAAACAGGCCCTCCCTGCATCATTCCTGATGTTGTAACATAAATTGCTCTTTGATTCATTATTTTCTGTCTTTGTTTTTCTTTTTTTATAACAACAACATTCCTGTTAAACATATTAGCCAATACCTGCTTATTTTTCAGGAACATGGGATTTCTTGAAAGGATTGTTTTTGTTATTGTGGAAGACATGCCGTCAAAATATATAGGAACATTCCATTTCCGTTTAGATAGCATTATCAAAACTTCCTGAGATCTTCCCAATGAAAAAACAGGTATCAGGACAGCTCCTTTTTTAAGAGTCTCCTCTATTGTGTTCAAGAAATCTGCTTCAACAGCAGATAAATCAGGCAAAGGTTTATTTCCGTATGTTGATTCTGTTATTAAAACATCTATGTCTTTTAAATCGTTTGGGTTTTGCTGAGGACTGAACAAAGAACCTGCACCCATCATCAGATTGGTGTCTTTTAATTTAAAATCCCCTGTATAGAGTATTTTTTTGCCTTCAAGCTTCAATAAAATCATTGCACTTCCAGGAATATGCCCCGCATTAATGAATTTGAATTCAACATTTTTGATTGAATAGGGCTTATCAAAATTTATTATTTTTGTCGAACTATATACTTTTTTCAAATCAATTTTTTCATAAGCTGCATGCAGGTGTTTTATCCTTGCTATTTTGTAAGAATCCTTCAGAAGTATGTCTGTGATTTCTTTTGTCTGCTCTGTTGTAAAAATAGGACATCTTAAATTAAAATGTTTAAACAAAGGCAAAGCTCCTGTATGGTCAAGATGCGCGTGGCTTAGAAATAACCCGTCAATATTAGGAAGGTCAAATATTTTAAAAGGTGCATCAAATCCATCTTCTTTAAATTTAAGTCCTGCATCAAGAATAAACCTATTGCCCTCTGTATCTAGTTCAATACAGCTTCTTCCAACCTCTTTTGCTCCACCATGAAATATCAATTTCATATAAATCAATGTAAATCAAGAAAAGTTCTTTAAAAAGGTTGTGGATTTAAAGACTTTGCGCGGAAATTAGTTGGCTTTAGTCAATTTAGAAAAATAAGCTATTT
>CAZSEK010000104.1:0-2589 GCA_964605945.1 uncultured Methanosarcinales archaeon | reverse complement strand
AAAAAGAAAAAGAAATACGGTTTGGTATGGGAAGAAAAGCCCGAAGAAGTGGTTGAGATGTGCAAAGAAAAACTGCCGGTGCTAAAAGAAGTTAAGGGCAAGGAAATAATCACCGACAAAGATAAGCCGGTAAATTTGCTGATTGAAGGCGACAATTATCACGCCTTATCCGTCCTTAATTATACTCACGAAAAGAAGATTGATGTAATTTACATTGACCCGCCATATAATACAGGTGCTAAGGATTGGAAATATAACAATAATTTTGTTGATATTAACGATGCTTACCGTCACAGTAAATGGCTTAGTATGATGTCACATAGATTGCAGAAAGCAAAAAATCTTCTAAAAAATGATGGTGTTCTTATTTGTGCTATTGATGAAAATGAATGTGCTCATCTTGGCGTATTACTTGAAGAGTTATTCAAAGATCATGAAATTCATTGCATAACTATAGTGCATAATCCGAGAGGAGTTCAAGGGAACAATTTTTCTTATACGCATGAGTATGCATATTTTGTATTTAGAAAAAATTTAGAAGTAATCGGTCACAGAAAAATAAGAGAAGAAGATATTGGCTGGCGAAATCTCAGAGATAATGGCGGTGAATCATTGCGTTCAGATGCAAAAAATTGTTTTTATCCCATAATCATCAAAAATGAAAAAGTAATAGGTTTTGGAAATGTTTTAGAAAACAACATTCATCCTAAGAAACAAACCGAAATTAAAAAAGGTTGTTTTTATGTTTATCCTATTGATAGGGGTGGGATAGAAAGAAAATGGAGATATGCACGGCAAAGTGTTGAGCAAGTACACCACTTACTACGAATCAAGAAAACCAATAATGGCTATGAAATTGAAATAGGAAAGGACTTTGGCACGGTCAGAACGGTCTGGCAGGACAGCAGGTATGATTCAAATGAGTATGGTACAAAATTAGTACATAATCTTGTGCCATCTTCTCATTTTGATTATCCGAAATCTGTTCATAATACTTTTGACTGTATTGCCCCAATTTTATATCAGAGAAAAGATGCAGTCGTATTGGATTATTTTGCAGGTTCGGGTACTACCGGGCACGCGGTAATGATGCTCAACAAAGAAGATAACGGTAAAAGACAGTTTATTCTTTGTACTAATAATGAAAATGATATATCCGAAAAGGTCTGTTATCCGAGGATAAAAAAAGTTATAGAAGGACACAGTGATTATCCGGACATAACAGGTATTCCTTCTAATCTAAAATATTTCAAAGCCGATGAAAAAACTTTCGTTGATGCAGAGCCGACGGACAGAAACAAAATAAAACTTACCGAGCAAGCAACGGAAATGTTATGTGTGAAAGAAGGAACTTTTGAGTCGGTGGTTGACAATAAAAGATTTAAGATTATCAAGAATACCAATCATTACACTGGCATTATTTGGGACCAAACAGCAATTTCAGAATTCAAAAAGAAAATTAAAGATATAAAAGGAAAATTTAGCATCTATGTTTTTTCTCTTGGCGATGAAACATTTGACGATGAGTTTAAAGATATAAAACAAAAAATCCAATTATCTCCCATACCAGAAGCAATTTTAAGAGTGTATAGGAGAATTTTCAAGTAATATGAAAATTAAAACAATTACAATTTATAATTTTCGGAGCATTAAAGAACAATCTTTTAATCTTACGGATTATTCGTTGTTAGTTGGTGCGAATGATTCTGGAAAGTCAAATATTATGGATGCCATATGTTTTGTACTTGGAAGAACTAGCTCAAAAAGCCTCAGGGCTGAGAAATCTGCAAACCTTATTTACAATGGCGGTAAAAAAGGGGTTCCTGCAAAAAGCGGAGAGGTAAGCATTTATTTTGATAATTCCAGAAAAATATTTCCATCTGATGATTCTGAAATAAAAATTACAAGAATTGTAAAGCAAACTGGAGCCAGCATATACAGGATAAATGACAAGAGAAGAACAAGGCAGCAGGTAATTGACATGATGTCTGTTGCAGCAATTGACCCCAGTGGATATAATATAATGCTGCAGGGAGATATAAATAAGTTTGTTGAGATGTCTCCTGAGCAGCGCAGGTTGATAGTTGAGGAAATAGCAGGAATTTCAATATATGAGGACAAGAAAAAGAAGGCGCTTAATGAGCTTGATAAGGTTGAGGACAAGCTGAATGAAGCTGGCATAATACTTGCAGAAAGGGAGACATACTTAAAGGAATTAAAGTCAGAACGTGACCAAGCTTTAAAGTACAAAAAGATGAATGACAACATAAAGCAGAATAAGGCAACATACCTTAATATCCAGATAACAAAAAAAGAGAATGATCAAAAAAAGTTTGAATCAGAGATTAAATCATGCAATGATAAAATAAAAGATATTCAGGATAAAATAAGCAACTTAAAGAAAACAGTTGCTGAAAAAAAGAGTGAAATAAACAAGATAACAAAAGAAATCGAAGAAAAGGGGGAGAAAGAACAACTTGATATGCAGAAAAAGGTTGAACAGTTAAGGGTTAATATTGAAACAAACAAAGCAAGACTAGCCACATGCGAGAATGAGCTTGTAAAGATTGACTCAAGGAAAGACCAGCT
>CAZSEK010000103.1:0-2590 GCA_964605945.1 uncultured Methanosarcinales archaeon | reverse complement strand
AAAAAATGGCTCGTTATAATATTAAAACAAATGAAAAAATTGAATATCATAAAAATTCTGGAATAATAATTGCAACTGGAACAGGCTCTACAGGCTGGCCTTCTGCTTTCTCACCTTACCCAAGAAATTCAAGTTTATTCAAATTTATAACAATACTTCCTGTCAAAGGAAATGAAAGAGGTGAAGGAAATCATTTTGTAATAGAATATAAAAAGCATGAAGGAAAATTTGCACTAGACACAATAGAATATGACTTGCCAAAAGACTCTATACTTGAAATAAAATTAAGCGAAAATCCTTTAAAGGTTATAGTTCCTGAATCAAAATGAATGAATTAAGAATTGGGGTTGTTGGTTATTCAGATCAAAAATTTGATGAAATCAAAGCAAGAAAAATGCTCTCAGAAACATATGA
Source organism: uncultured Methanosarcinales archaeon (assembly GCA_964605945.1). Taxonomy (GTDB): domain Archaea; phylum Nanobdellota; class Nanobdellia; order Woesearchaeales; family UBA9642; genus UBA9642. The sequence goes on along the minus strand of CAZSEK010000103.1, from coordinate 2,176 downwards.
TAGATTGGATTTTCAACATCCTAACAGAAATAAAGCTATTGTTTCTGGATTAACTGATCTTGGAATTCCTGCTTTAGCTTATAGAGAAGCAACTAAAAGAAATTGGAGAACTGTTGGAATTGCTTGTTCAAAAGCAGAAGAATATGATTGTTTTCCAGTAGATGAAAGAATCATTGAAGGTAATGAATGGGGAGATGAAAGCCCAAAATTTCTAAATTCAATAGAAGTTTTAGTTAGAGTTGGTGAGGGAAACCAATCTCTAAGAGAAACTGCTGAGATGAAAGCAAAAGGAAAACAAGTTATTGAATATGAATTGGAGAAAATAAAATAATGAAAAAGAAAATCGCTTTATTTGGAGGAAGCTTTAATCCCATTCATAATCATCACATAAATATGGCTAATTGTGTATTAGAAGAAAAATTAGTCGATGAAATTTGGATTATACCATGCAAAAATCATCCGTTTAACAAAAGCCTAGCTCCTGCTTATCACAGGATTAATATGATATGTTTAGCATTCAATGACTCAAGGATTAAAATAAACAACATTGAAGCAGATTCCAGTGAAACAAACTATACACTAAGAACAATTCAAAAATTAAAAGAACAATATCCCTACAAATTTTATTGGATGACAGGTTCTGATATTTTAAGCGAAATAAACAAATGGTACGGAAAAAAGGAATTGCTCAAAGAAACAGAATTCATTATTTTTAATAGAAATGGCTATAATATTAATGCCCAAAAAGATATGAAAATTAAGAGAGTTTTGAATATTAGTTCAAATAACGAGTCTTCAACAGAGATAAGAGAAAGAGTAAGAGAAAACAAACCTTTAAAAAATTTAGTTCCGTTAATTATTGAAGAATATATAAAAAAAGAAGGGTTATACAAACAATGAAAATATCAACATTTACAATTGTTGTAGGGAGCGCTGCATGTAATGCTGCTTGTCCTTACTGTGTATCAAAAATGACTGGCAAAGAACTAGGTATGAAAGAGCCAAAAGTAAATTGGAGAAATTTTGATAAAGCCTGTAGACTAGCCCAAGTCAATCAAGTTTCTACTGTTCTGTTAACAGGAAAAGGTGAACCTACATTATTTCCTGAACAGTTTTCCTTTAATAGAGCTGCAAACAAACGCTCTTGCTTTTGGAAAAAATAATGAAAAATATGAAAAATACTTAAAAGCCTGGTATGAACTTGGACTGAATACAATAGCAATTTCTATGGTTCATTTTAAAAAAGAAAAAAATAAACAGATTTTCACACCAAGTTCTCAATATATTGATTTAGAAAAAATTATTAAAAATCTGCATGGTTTAGGTTTTTCAATAAGATTAAGCTGTACAATGATGAAAGATTTTATTGACAACGTTGAAGAGGTTGAAAAATTAGCAGAATTCTGTAAAAAAAATAAAGTTGAACAACTAACAATAAGATCTGTAAAATGTTCTGAAAAATCAGAAGATAAATCTGTTTATGAATGGACAAAAAACCATGTTCTTAATAAAAAACAACTAGAAAATATTTACACTTTCGTAGAAACAAATGCAAAAAAATTAATGACCTATAGTTACGGGGCTGTTATCTATGATTTTAATGACCAAAATATATGCATCTCTGATTGCTTAACAATAAAACCTGAAACAGATGAAATAAGGCAACTGATATTTTTCCCAGACGGTCATCTAAGATATGACTGGCAATGCAAAGGAGCGATATTAATATAAAAATGAGTTTAAATGATTATCCAAAACCTGCTGTAACAGTCGATATAGTTATTTTTACAATCATAAACAATAAGATTCAAGTATTGCTTATAAAAAGAGGAGTTGAGCCATTTAAAGATAAGTGGGCTCTGCCTGGAGGGTTTATGAAGATACATGAAAGTCTAGAGCAAGCAGCAAAAAGAGAACTAGAAGAAGAAACAGGTGTAAAAGAAGTTTATTTAGAGCAATTATACACTTTTGGAGATGTAAATAGGGACCCAAGAGGAAGAGTGATAACTGTAGCTTATTTTGCTTTGATAAACTCCGAAAAAGCAAAACAAAAATTAAAAGCTACAACAGATGCTTTAGAAGCACAATGGTTTGATGTATCAAATCTCCCGCAGCTTGCATTTGACCATAAAGAAATATTAAATTATGCAATAAAAAGAATAAAATGGAAATTTGA
>CAZSEK010000102.1:0-2635 GCA_964605945.1 uncultured Methanosarcinales archaeon | reverse complement strand
ATCGCACCAGTTATTATCAAATCCTGTTCACTTGGTTCACAGTCTCCAGAAGGATGATTATGTACTAATATAATCGCTGAAGCACTTTCTTTTATTGCACTTTTAAATATTTCACGTGGATGTATTAACGCAGAATCAACTGTTCCTATAAATACCGTCTCCTCTTTAATTATCTTATTTTTGCAATCTAATAAGACCACGACAAAATGTTCTTGCTTTAAATCTTTCATATGATTAAACCTTTCAAAAACATCCTTCGCACAACTAATACTAATTAATTTAGGAATCTTCACTCTCTTCCCTAACTCAAAAGCAGCAAGTATCTGCATTGCTTTAACTCTTCCTATCCCATTAACAGACATTAATTCAGGTAAGGATAAGGAAGTTAGTTTAGAAAGTTCATATTTAGCAATTAATCTATTCGAAACATCAATAACATTCTCAGAACGTGTTCCTTTCTGCAAGATTATAGCAAGCACTTCGGCATCAGATAATACATTAAAACCGAGAGTAATCATTCTTTCCATAGGCCTATTATCAATAGGGATATCTTTAATCTTCAAGTTGCCAATAGCCTCCTTTGTCAGGACCTATTCGTTTTAAAATGCCTTTTTCTTTGAGCTTACCGATTCTCTTATAAATGCTTACTTCACTAATTTTTAATTTTTGCGATAACTCTTTCATGGTGATGCTCTGATTTTCAGATATTAATTTAAGAATTTGATTATCTCTTTCTCCTAACTTTTCTCCTAACTTTACACCTAACTTTTCTCCTAACTTTACACCTAACTTTGTATCTTTTTCAAGGTCTTTTTCAAGGTCTTTTTCAAGGTCTTTTTCAAGGTCTTTTTCATTAAGTTCAACAAAAAAATAACCTGAATCAAATTTAAAACTAACATTATTATTATTTTCAAAGCATTTTTGCTTTATTCTGTTTATTCCTGTCCCTGCTTTTTCCATAAAAGGAGTTCTTGAAAGCAAGTCAACTATTAATTCATTTCTGGGCATGCTTAATTTTCCAAATTCTTCTTTGGGAAAATAAGGCAAAAGACCTCCTGGATTATTGACAACCAACCCATCAGGAAATTTTTCAACAGCAACTTCTCCATTATTAAAATAATCTCTATGAACAACAGCATTTACAACAGCTTCTCTGTATGCTTCTTCAGGAAATAGCTCTTTTTCAATTCGCGCAATACCTTTAATTTCATATTTAACAGGAACATGTTCTTTTAGAAAATTAACAGCATACTCTATGTTACCTATTAATCCTTTATCAATTTCTTTTTTGTCTAAAATATTTGTTCTAGAAGAATCTTCAAATAAAACACACCTTAATTTAGATGTTTTTATATATTTAAAAGGAACTTTTGAAAAAAATAAAACTCCTGCGTTAGTTATTCCTTTATCGGTGAGCAAATGCAAATTTCTTAATATGTTTTCTCTAGGCAAATTATTTGAAATTTTAGATAATTTAAGATAATACTCAAATGCAGAATCATCAAAGTCCTTAAAATCAAAATCCACACAGATCGATTCATCAAATTTTATCCTCGACTCATTAATGCTGAATTCTAATATTTGGTCTCGTTTTAATTTAACTGTTTGAGCACCAATTCGTTTATAAAATCCTTCAGAACATTGATAAGGTTTGTTTTTCCCTTCATAAACTTCAATAATGATCACTTTTCCAAATTCTTCGATTTCAATTTTTATAGAAGGATCACAATTTTTTGCAACATCAAATATCTCTGCTTTTAATTTATTAGTTATAGTTATTCCTATAACTTCATTTTTATCGCTGATTCCAAGAAATATCTTTCCGCCGGATGCATTAACAAATCCGACAATTTCTTTAGCAAAACTTTTATCAAAATTTTGCTTAAATTCAATAAATTGTCCTTCTCCTTTCTGCAAAATGAATTCAAAATCTTCCTTATTCATAAATCAACAAACAATTGCTTCTTAATAAGCCTTCCCCTAAAATTTTCGAAATATTTCCGGTAAAACCGAAATATTTTGGAATGAAATGAGAAAAATTATTCATAAAAAATGCAGATTATCCGAAACTTTATAAATATCTCCTCTTAATATATCAAAATGCATCTTCTATCCAAATCAAAATACATAAAAGGTATGCAGTGCCATAAGTATTTGTGGATTCATTTGAATGAGCCTGATAAGATTCCAGAGCAAGATGCATTAACATTGCATAAGTTTGAGCAGGGGAATATAATAGGAAATTTAGCAAAAAAACTCTATAAAGGGACAGATATTCCAACAGATGACTTCCAAAAGAATTTAGAACTAACAAAAATAAATCTTAAAAAGCACAAGCCATTATATGAACCAGGATTCTTAAAAAATAATATTTACGCAAGATTAGATATTCTCAATCCAATAAAAGATCAGTGGGACATAATAGAAGTCAAAAGCTCAACTGAAGTTAAAGATGTATATATTCATGATGTCTCTTTTCAGAAGCATTGCTGTGAAATTTCAGGTTTAAAGATAAGAAAATGCTTTGTAGCTTACATAAACAACCAATACAAAAAGAAAGGAAAAATAAATCCGAAGAAATTATTCATAATCGAAGATGTAACTGAAAAAGTCAATGAAGCAATGAAAGACATTG
>CAZSEK010000101.1:0-2829 GCA_964605945.1 uncultured Methanosarcinales archaeon | reverse complement strand
TCAATTCCTCCCAATTTTCAAAAATTGGGTATCCTTGAGACAGATGTAATGAACATAATCTCTGGAAAAATAGTAGAATCTAAAAATAAAAAACAAAATTTAAAGTTTTTTGTAGAGCGTTGGGAAGAAAAATTTGTTGAAATTAAAAAAATACCTTTATCTCCAGATAGAATTAAAGAACTTATGGACGCATTTAGTACAGATATAAAAAACAAAAACTTTCTTAAAACCACTAATCCCGAAGAACTTATCATACTCCAACAACTTGTTGTTGATTTAAGAATTGCGTTTATTTTTTCATATGCTCAATATAAAGAAAAAAATAAAATTGGTTCTTTTTTTCAAAATTTAACATTACCTGCTATAAATATTAATGGTATAAAACTTTAATATTTTCAATACATTTTTAAATATTCTATTGTTCTCTATTGATATGGTATACGAACGAAAATCAACACAACCAATCACACCCATTAAATATACTGGTTTGACTTTTAATATTCGTGGATTAGATATAACAGAACAAAAAAGAATGCAGGAAATTGCAGATAGAACTACATGCAGATTGCAAGAAATAAGAGAAATAGAAACTGAAATGCACGGATTATATACACAAAGAGAATCACAAAAACGCTTTGTAAAACCTATAATCTTAAGTCCTTTTGAAACATATGCACAAATGGATGGAAGAAGTTAAATTAAATAAAATGCAACAAATAAAAATAACATTTCCAGACGGAAATTCAGAGGAATATGAACAAGGGATAACAGCTTATGAAATAGCTGAAAAAATATCCCCGAGACTTGCTAAAGAAGCAATTGCTGCAAAAATAAACGGAAATCTTGTTGATTTATCACATCAAATAAATAAAGATGCACAAATTCAAATTATAACATTCAAAGACAAAGAAGGAATAGAAGTATTCAGGCACAGCTCAGCTCACTTACTGGCACATGCTGTAACAAAATTATTTCCTGATGTAAAACTGACAATAGGTCCTGTTGTTGAAGAAGGATTCTATTATGATATGGATTCTGACAGACCATTTACTCCAGAAGATTTAATTAATATTGAAAAAGAAATGGCAAATATTGTAAAAGAAGACCTGCCTATATATAGAGAGCAAATATCTCATTCAGAAGCCGCATTATTATTTAAAAATAATACCTACAAGCTAGAAATGATATCCGAACTTGCAGACAATAAAGAATTATTAACAATATACAAACAGGGAGATTTCTTTGATTTGTGCAGAGGACCTCATGTTCCAAGAACATCAAGAATAAAAGCATTCAAACTTACAAAAGTTGCAGGAGCATACTGGAGAGCAGATGCAAATAATAAACAACTTCAAAGAATTTATGGAATAAGTTTTCCTGAGAAAAAATTATTAGACGCACAGCTTAAATTAATAGAAGAAGCAGAAAAAAGAGACCACAGAAAATTAGGACGAGAATTGGATTTATTTTCATTCCACGAAGAAGCACCGGGAATGCCTTTCTTCCATCCAAAAGGAATGGTAATATGGAATGAATTGATGACTTTATGGAGAGAAGAACATAAAAAAGCAGGATATGTTGAAACAAAAACACCAATCATATTAAATAAAAAATTATGGCTTCAATCAGGCCACTGGGATCATTACAGAGAAAATATGTATTTCACAAAAATAGATAATGTTGATTTTGCACTAAAACCAATGAACTGTCCGGGTGGAATGTTGGTGTATAGAAGCAAGGTTCATTCTTACAAAGAACTTCCATTAAGAATGGGTGAAGTCGGTCTTGTACACAGGCACGAGCTTTCTGGAGTTTTATCAGGCTTATTCAGAGTAAGATGCCTCCATCAAGATGATGCGCACTTATTTGTAACAAAAGAACAGCTAAAAGATGAAATAAAAGGAGTTGTAAGCTTAACAGATAGATTCTATAAATTATTTGGATTAACTTATCATGTCGAGCTGTCAACAAGACCTGAAAAAGCAATGGGAGATCCTGAATTATGGACTCTTGCAGAAAATACTCTTGAACAATCACTTAAAGAATTAAATATAAATTTTAAAATAAATGCAGGAGATGGTGCATTTTACGGTCCTAAAATAGACTTCCATATTAAAGATGCAATTGGAAGAACCTGGCAGTGCGCAACATGCCAGCTTGATTTCCAGATGCCCGAAAGATTTGATTTAAATTATGAAGGACAGGACGGGAAAAAACACAGACCGGTTATGCTTCATAGAGTTATTTATGGCGCAATAGAAAGATTTTTTGGAATATTAACAGAGCATTTTGCAGGAAAATTCCCTCTGTGGCTTTCTCCTGTTCATGTAAAATTATTGCCTATTGCAGACAGGCATCTTGAGTATTGCAAAAAATTAGCAATGAAATTTGATGAACAAAATATCCGAATTGAAATAGATGAAAGAACAGAATCTGTTGCTAAAAAGATTCGTGATGCTCAACTGGAAAAAATTCCTTTAATGATAACAATAGGTGATAAAGAAATTGAAAATGGAACTCTCGCAGTAAGAACTCTTGACGGCAAAGTAAAATTCGGAGTCAAGACAGATGAATTTATTTCTAAGATTATCGAACAGATAAAAAACAAAAGCTTGAGTTTGGAGATTTAACTTCACTTCACAGTAGATATTCTGGTAAACTTTATAAATAATTATCTTATCTTTATATCGTGCTTAAAATAAAATATTTAGAAAATCCAGAACAGCTTATTAGAACGTTAAAATTAGATTATAAATTGGAAGAACTTCTAAAGTTAAAGAATTATTTTGATTATGCAGGAGGAATATTTCTGCCTTCAAAAACGTTTAA
>CAZSEK010000100.1:0-2969 GCA_964605945.1 uncultured Methanosarcinales archaeon | reverse complement strand
AGCAAAAACAGGCCGTAGATGAAATTGAGGGCCCTGTTATGGTTATTGCTGGTCCTGGAACAGGCAAAACTCATTTACTTACAATGAGAATTGCAAATATTTTAGATAAAACAGACACTCCGCCAGAAGCAATCCTGGCTTTAACATTTACGGAATCAGGCGTTGCATCTATGCGAAAAGATTTAATTGAACTTATCGGCGTATTAGCATATCAAGTGAAAATTGCAACATTTCATAGCTTTGCTAATGATATTATCAAAAATTATCCTGATGATTTCCCAGATATTATAGGTTCTACAAATATTTCTGACGTAGATCAAGTGCAAATTATACGCCAAATTATTGATAAAGCAGAATTCAAAAATTTAAGGCCATTTGGAAGCCCTTATTTTTATATCCGCTCAATCATCAATGCTATTAATGAATTAAAAAAACAAGGAATATCGCCAAAAGAGTTTGTAAAGATAATTAAACGAGAAGAATCTGATTTTAAAAATATAAAAGATATTTATTATAAAGCCGGCAGATATAAAGGAAAAATGAAAGGCAAGTATCTTAAGATACAAAAATATATCACCCGCAATAAAGATATCAGTGTAATGTATCAAGAATATCAGTCTATGCTGCATAAATCTGGATTTTATGATTATAGCGATATGATTATGCAAGTGATGTCAGTTTTAAAGCATAACAAGGAACTTCTCCTAACTTTACAAGAACAATATTTATATATTCTTGTTGATGAACATCAGGATACCAATAGTGCGCAAAACAAAATCTTAGAACTACTTGCTAATTATCATAAAAATCCTAATTTATTTATAGTGGGGGATGAAAAACAAGCAATTTTTAGATTCCAAGGCGCATCAATAGAAAACTTTTTATATTTTAAAAACTTATATAAAAATGTAAAACTTATCACGCTTAAACGCAATTATCGTTCCACTCAAACAATTTTAAATGCATCCCATAATCTTAATCCAAAGATTAGCCAACTTAAAGCCGAAAAAAAATATCCGGAAATACCAATAAACTTATGCGTGTTTTCCAGACCAGAAACAGAACAATATTTTTTAGCACAAAATATTAAAAAGATGATCCAACAAGGTGAAAATCCAAGCCAAATCGCAGTATTATACAGAGTAAATAGAGATGTTATTCCAATAGCAAGAATGTTTGAAAAAAATGGAATTCCCTTTGTTATTAAATCAGACCAAGATGTGCTTAATGATGAAGATATTAAAAAACTGCTTATTATTTTAAAAGTAATTCAGAAATTTGGTTCATCTCCTGAATTTATACAATTACTGCATATTGATATATTTGAAATATCACCACTTGATGTATATAAACTCACAAAACTATATGAAAAGAGGATTAATCCTTATGATGCAATCCAATCCATAAAGATAATGAAAGATGCTGGTATTAAAGACATAGAAAAATTACAAAATTTATATAATAGATTATCAATATGGAATAAGGCGATTTACAACAAAAATGCAATTGAGGCGTTTGAAGATATTGTCAGAGATTCTGGCTTTCTTTCATACATACTATCTCATCCATCAGCAAATGAAAAAATTGCTAAACTTCATGCCCTTTTTGAACAAATTAAATCATTTATTGAAAATCATAAAAGTTCTACTCTTGAAAATTTCCTTAAATATTTAGATATAATACAAGAACATAATGTATTAATAAAAACCAGTGTGTCAGGACAAATTTTGAATAGTGTCCATTTAATGACTGCGCATAAATCAAAAGGATTAGAGTTTGATTATGTATATATTATTAATGCAATTAACGGCCATTGGGGAAATCGCAGTAATTTTGAACATATTAAACTGCCAGAACAAGTTTATCTATTAACAGAGCATGCATTGGCCTTCGATTCAACTCTAGTAAACAAGTCGAAGAATATCCATTCTTCTTCACCCTTCGTTACCGCTCGGGTTGATGAGGATGAGCGTAATTTATTTTATGTAGCCATTACAAGGGCAAAAAAACAAGTTTTTATTACATATGCTGAACAGAATCAAGACGGCCGCCAGCAAATACCATGTCAGTTTATACAAGAAATTAAAAAAGAATTTATTGAAAAAATTGATACAAGCCAAGATGAAAAAGGATTTAATCAGCATAAAAATATAGAATTTGCTCCCATTGTTTCTGTTAAACCAGTAATTAAAGAGAAAAGTTTTTTGAATCAAATATTTTATGAACAAGGATTATCCGTGACAGCTCTTAATAATTATATTGAATGTCCTTGGAAATATTTTTACAAAAATTTAATTCGTATTCCTGAATCGCAAAATAAATATCTTATGTTTGGAACAGCAATACATATTGCCTTAAAAAATTATTTTGATAGATTTATAAAAGAAAGTGAGCCTGGAAAAGAATATCTTATTCGCAGATTTTCAGAAGGATTAACGCAACAAGCAATAGCAGAATCTGATTATATTGAGATGCTTGATAAGGGAAAAATCGCGCTTTATGGATATTATGATAATTATCATAATTCTTGGAAAAATAAACTTAATATAATTAATGAATTTGACATCAGCGGTATTCAGATAGATAAAAATATATTAATCAGAGGTAAAATTGATAAAGTAGAAATGCTTGATGCGTCTAATAATGTAAATGTAGTAGATTATAAAACTGGAAAGCCAAAATCCCGCAATGAGATAGAGGGAAATACTAAAAATAGTAAAGGGAATTATAAGCGTCAGCTTGTTTTTTATAATTTACTTCTTAATAATTTTAAAGATGGAAAATATAAGATGCAAACAGGAGAAATTGATTTCATAGAACCAAACAAAAGCGGGATATATAAAAAAGAAAAATTTGAAATTTCTTCAGATGAAATAATAAATATTAAAGAACAAATTAAAAAAGCAGCCAAAGAAATTATTAATTTAACATTTTGGGATAAAACATGCGATGATCCTAATTGTTATTAT
>CAZSEK010000099.1:0-3144 GCA_964605945.1 uncultured Methanosarcinales archaeon | reverse complement strand
AACTGATTGCTCAGGAGGTTTTTGTTGTGATGGACTATGTAAAAATACAGTTTGTGTATCTAATCCAATATAGTTGGTGTTATTGAAGTTTATGCTAGTGTTAATCAAATTAAAAAATGCAAAGCATTTTTGGGAACCTGAAAATCCACGATTTTCACGTCACCGGAAATGTGATATATTTCCCGGTGTTTCGTTAAATTAACGAAATATTTATAAATTAACAGTCATTTACATCTATTAATAAAATCATTCTAAATGAATAATAAAGAAATAGATAATCAAAATAAAACAATAAAATAATCAAACAATAAGGTGGTCAAAAAATGGAACAAAGTTTGAAAACAGGTACAACAACCTTAGGGATAGTTTGCAAAGACGGAATCGTTCTTGCAGCAGATAAGAGAGCAACAGCAGGACATTTTATTGCCCAAAAAGATGTGGAGAAAGTGGTTTTAATTAATGAAACTCTCGCAGTTACAACAGCAGGTTCTGTTTCAGAAATTCAATTATTCGTAAAATTATTAAGAGCAGAATTAAAATTAAAAACAATCAAGACCAATAGACAGGTAACTATAAAAGAAGCAGCAAATCTTTCAGCAAGAATGGTCTACGAAAGCGCAAGGCAGTATTTTGCAATGGGAACGCATTTCTTATTAGCAGGATTTGATAATCAAGGAACACATTTATACGAAATATATGCAGATGGTTCTTTGTCAGAAATAAAGGATTTTATAAGCAGTGGTTCAGGAAGCCCAATGGTTTTTGGAATTTTAGAAAATGTTTACAAAGATACAATAACTGTAAAAGAAGCAGAAGAACTTGCAATAAAAGCAATTTCATCAGCAATGCAGCGTGATTCAGCATCTGGAAATGGTATTGATGTCATGGTAATATCAAAAGACAATGTCAGAAAAACAGTGCAGAAAAAAATGCAGGTAACAGCAATATAGGCTGTTTCTTTTTTATTTTAATCATATACAGATAAAAAATAAAATTCAGTAATAAATACATCATACAAAATAAATACAGTATAAACAGATAATATAAAATCAATCTAATTTTTTTTAATCAAATAAATAATAAAATAATGTTTAATCAAGACAAGTTCAATAAATAAAATTCAATAAATCAAATAAATAAAATTCAATAAATTAAAGGAGAATAATAAAATGACAAGTAATGAAATTACAAAGGAAATATTAAAATACATTCCTGAAGGAAAAGTCAGCGAAGTATTTTTTGAAGGCGCAAATATAGTCCTTTATACAAAGAAAAAAGATTTCTTTTTAGACAACGGCGGAATAATAAAAAGCATTGTCGATCAAATCAAAAAAAGAATAGAGTTAAGGCCTGATCCAAGTATATCGATGGAAATGGAAAAAGCAGAAAAGGCAATAAAGAAACTGATGCCTGAAGAAGCAAAAATTGGCAACATAATTTTCGATCCTCAGAGATCAATAGTAATTATAGAGGCAGAAAAGCCGGGAATTGCAATAGGAAAAGACGGAGAAAATTTGCAGGAAATCAAGAAAAAAACACTTTGGGTTCCCATTATAAGAAGAACACCAACAATAAGATCCCAGCTTATAGAAAATATTCGTGAAGTTTTATATCAAAACAATGATTACAGAAGAAAATTCCTGCATAAAACAGGAGAAAGAATATACAACGGCTGGCTTAGAAGACAGAAAAAAGAAGAGTGGATAAGAATATCTTATTTGGGTTCAGGAAGAGAAGTAGGAAGATCATGCATACTTCTTCAGACTCCGGAATCAAGAATATTGCTTGATTGCGGAATAAATGTAGGTGCAGATTCTCAGGAAGAGGCATATCCCTATCTTGAAGCTCCTGAATTTAATATTGCGCAGCTTGATGCAATTATAATTTCGCATTCGCATCTTGATCATTCAGCTTTAGTGCCTTATTTGTATAAATTCGGATATAGAGGACCCGTATATTGCACAGCACCAACAAGAGATATTATGGCATTGCTTCAGCTTGATCTTATAAAAATCCAAAGAGATGAAGGAAAAGAACCAATATATTCTCATGATGATGTAAGAGAGATGGTAAAACACACAATAACATTGGAATACGATGAAGTAACAGATGTCACACCTGATGTAAGAATAACTTTGTATAATGCAGGACATATTTTAGGAAGTGCAATGACTCATTTGCATATAGGAAACGGACTGCATAATATGTTATATACTGCTGATTTGAAATATGCAAAAACATCTATGTTGAGTCCTGCCATAACACAATTTCCACGACTTGAAACATTAATGATAGAAGCAACCTACGGAGGAAAAGATAATGTGATGCCTCCTTCATTAGAAGCAGATGAGCTTCTCGGCCAAATAATAAGTGATACAATAAAAAGAAGTGGTAAAGTTCTGATACCTGTACTTGGTTCAGGAAGAGCGCAGGAAGTAATTGTATTGCTTGAAAGATTGATAAGGGAGAATAAAATGCCTGTAGATGTTCCTATTTTCATAGACGGAATGGTTTGGGATATAACAGCAATCCATACAGCATATCCTGAATATCTTAATAATGATGTAAGACAGCAGATATTTACAAAAGATAATAATCCTTTCTTAATGTCTAATATTAAAAAAGTAGGATCTGCAAAAGAAAGAATACAGATTGTCGAGGAGATAGGTCCGTGTGTTATTTTAGCAACATCAGGTATGCTTAATGGAGGACCTTCTGTCCAGTATTTTAAAGCTCTTGCTGATAATGAGAAAAATGCACTTGTATTTACTTCATATCAGGCAGAAGGAAGCCTTGGTTCAAGAATCCAGAGAGGAGAAAGGGAGATAATGTTTAAGAACGGCATGAAAAACGAAATTCTTCCTGTAAAAATGGAAGTTGTAAAATTAGAAATTACAGGACATTCAGACAGGAAAGAGCTGATGAATTTTGTCGGCAGATGTAATCCAAAACCTAAAAAAGTAATAATCAACCACGGTGAAAATTCCCGTTGTTTGAATCTTGCAAGCTCTCTGCACAACCAGTACAACATAGAGACTGTTGCACCAAGAAATCTGGATGCGATAAGGCTTAAATAATCTAGAATTTTTATTTATTCGTGACCAAGAATACTTGCGTGGTCTGAGTCGCAACGAAGACCCGCAG
>CAZSEK010000098.1:0-3198 GCA_964605945.1 uncultured Methanosarcinales archaeon | reverse complement strand
CAGTATAAATAAACTTAATTATTCGATGAATAAATTATATGCTTATGAGGTAGAAAATGGCAGACAAATTAAAAATTAAAAAAGGCGATTTTATTGAAGTGGATTTCACAGGAAAAATATCCTCAACAGGACAGGTTTTTGATACAACACTTGAACCTGTTGCAAAAGAGTCAGGAATATTCAACAAGGAAATAAAATATAAACCAATCATAATTTCTATAGGAGAAGGGCATATATTAAATGCAATAGATGATTTTATCGAAGGAAAAGATCTTGGAAAATATACTCTTGAATTGCCTGCTGAAAAAGCATTCGGGAAAAAAGATGCAAAATTATTGAGATTAATTGCACTGAAAGAATTCCATAAACACCAAATACAGCCGCATCCTGGTTTGGATGTTGATTTAGACGGCAAAAGAGGTGTTGTAAGAACAGTCAATGGAGGAAGAGTAATAGTTGATTTTAATCATCCTTTATCTTCTAAAGATATAACTTATGATTTAGTTTTAAATAAAGTAATTGAAGATGAAAAAGACAAAGTTGAAAGCATATTGAAAGTTCTGCAAATTCCGTATGAAACATTTACTTTTGCAGAAGGAATAGCAACAATAAAATTAGCTCAAAAATTCCCTGATGAATTAACAGTTCCTATCAAAGAACAAATAATAAAACTGACAAAAATCAAGGATGTTATTTTTGAATAAGGCATTTGCATCGCCAAAACAATAAACTTTTTAATTAACTATTATTAAATAAAGATATTATTGATGAATATTAAATCATTCGAGGTAAAAAATGGACAAAATACATCAACCAAATCCAAAATTAGTTTCTACAGAAAGAATAATAAATCCTTTGGATACTGAATTAGAGGAGATGCTTTCAAAACAAAAAGCAAAAATAAAAGTTGTAGGTTGCGGAGGAGCAGGAAACAACACAATAAACAGAATTTCTGAAGTCGGTGTTGTCGGCGCTGAAACAATAGCAATTAACACAGATGCTCAGGATTTATTATATACTACTGCTGATAAAAAAATACTTATAGGAAAAGAATCAACAAAAGGACTTGGTGCGGGCGGAAACCCAAAAATAGGAGAAGATGCAGCAAGAGAACAAGAGCATGAAATTAAAAATGCACTTCAAGGAGCAGACTTGGTTTTTGTCACATGCGGTCTTGGAGGAGGAACAGGAACAGGTTCTGTTTCAGTTGTTGCAGACAATGCAAAAAAACAAGGCGCATTAACAGTAGGGATTGTAACAATACCTTTTGCAATGGAAGGACACCGAAGATATGAAAATGCAATGTTCGGTCTTGATAATTTAGAAAAAGCAGTTGATACTTTGATTGTTATACCAAATGATAAATTGCTTGAACTTGCTCCTGATTTACCATTACATACTGCATTTAAAGTCGCTGATGAAATATTAACAAATGCAGTCAAGGGTGTTGCAGAGTTAATTACAAGAACAGGATTAGTTAATTTAGATTTTGCAGATGTAAGAGCAGTTATGGGCAACGGCGGAGTTGCATTAATAGGAATAGGAGAGTCTGATTCTGACAACAGGGCAATGGAAGCTGTTGAGAAAGCAATCCATAATCCTTTGCTTGATGTTGAAATAACAGGTGCAAACGGCGCATTAATTAATGTGTGCGGTGGACCTGATTTAACATTAAATGAATCAAGAAAAATCGTTGAAGCAATATCTGTCAAATTAGACGAAGATGCAAGAATAATTTGGGGAGCGCAGATTTTAGATGATCTTGAAGGCGTAGTCAAAGTCATGATAATTGTTACAGGCGTCAAAAGCTCTCAAATAACAGGCAGACAAGAAGCTGTAAAAAGCTTATCAGGCAATAAAATGCAAGATGATTTAGGCATTGAGTTTATTTAATTTTTTTTGTTCTTTTTCTTATCCAATCATTAAAATAATCTTTGCAATAAATTGTCTTGCATTCTCAAATATTTCTTCTAAACGTCTTGAGGTATAATTTTTAATTGCAGAATATCTTGCATTATGGCTTTCTTTTTTTGCATCTTCAAAATATTTCACATATTCATCTTCAAAAATCTTATGTGCTTGATTCAATAATTCTAAATCCTCTTTTTCAAGCTGGTCTGGAACAAGCAAATATCCTAAGGCAATCTGAACAGCATCATGATCGGTTGCATCATATCCTTTTGAAATTATTGCTGCTTTTGCAGAATAAAGCATTGCATAATAAGAAACAGTTATTGCCCAATAATTCCAATAGATTTTTTCTGGCTGGTCTTTAGAAGGCATTATTTCTTTTAAAAATTTTGCAATTAATAAGCTATTTTCAGATTTTTTTAGAAAAAGTTTTATTTTAAAAGTTTCATCACTATATCTAATTCGTTTCTGCTCCATTAAATTGGTAAATTTTTTTTGATAATCTAGCGACATTTAAAACCACTTCCCAAAATTCTTCAGGATTGTTCAAAATTATATTATTAAGCAAAGCTTGTTTAGCGACGTTTTCTTCAGGAGTTTTAAGCATTAATTGAAATTCTTTTTTTGTTACAAATATCGGATTTATTTTTTTATTAAATAATGTTTCATATTTTGAAAATGTCCTTGTTTTTCCATTATTAATTATCATTAAATCAATATCTGAATTTTCTGTTGCTTTATTTTTAGCATAACTTCCGAATAAAATCGTTGTTTCGTTTTTAGGCAGTTCTGATGCAATTTTTTTTATTAGGGGATGTTTTGATAAAAATTCTTTTTTTTCTTCGTCAGATGAAATTGTTAAATATGATTTTATTACTGGGTTATTTAAATTCAATTTTATTATTTTTGAATGCCCTATGTTTTCGATAATAATTAAATCACCTATTTCTTGAATTGTTCTATGAAATGTAGCATAAGGTACTTTAAGTCTTATGCTTAACTCGTGCATTGTAAATAATTTCCCAATATTTTTTCCTAAAAATCCAAGTATTTTTTCTTTATTATCCATTTTTGGATAATATTATCCATTAATGATATATAAAGTTTTCGTTTTGAAAACTTTATGCTTAAAAATTTTTGATTTTTATTGTATAAATTTTACAGTTATACACATCAATATTATCTGTTTTATTCTTTATAAGCATTTCCTAGGAATTTCCGAAGGATTTACGAAGGTAATATTATCAACCTCTTACGCACCAGAACCCAGCTTCAAAACATTTATAA
>CAZSEK010000097.1:0-3206 GCA_964605945.1 uncultured Methanosarcinales archaeon | reverse complement strand
ACTATTTCTGTGCTTTTTAATTCTCCTGCCCTGAAAATTCTTAATCTGTCTCCGCCGTCGAATATTTCGAACATTTTTTCTCTTACATAGATGAATTTTTTAATTTCTTCTTTATTGAAATCTTCTGTGCTTCTGACATTTGCTTTTTTATATCCTCTTTCTCCCATAAATTCTGGGTCGAAATTCCTGAATGCAGAAGAGAATGCTATCTTAAATCTTATAGGAATTCCGCAGCTTTTGAATATTGTTTCTTCAGTTATACAGAATTCATCTGCAAGTTCTTTTGCGCTGTTTATTAAGTCGAATAAAGTACTATTTTCGTTTTCATACGAATGCCAGTCGTAATTCCAAAATCGGATGTAATTTCTGCTGAATTTATAGAATTCACTTGCATAAGGCGTATTCATCTCATCTATTTTTTTGAAGTATTCATTTGATTTTCTTCTTTGTATTGTGTTGGCAGATAAAAGTGCTTTTACAGCATTCATCAATGCCTGCCTGAATTCCTGACCAGTTCTGTATTTTTCAAAAAATTTATTTACATTTATTGCGATTGCTGACTGAGAACAGCTTACACCCAGGACTTTTCCATATATTGAAGTTTCATATGTTTTCCAGTCTTCTTCATCGAAATTATACATTCCTGCACGGCCTTTGAATACAGGTGAATTAGAAAAATCGCTGTTTTTGATATTAAGCTTTATTTTATTTTTTGAAAATTTTTCAATTACTGATTCGAAAAAATGGGAATGTTTCAGCAGTTCTTTGTTGTTTGTATCGAATATTATGTTAATTTTGGAAGGAGATATGTCCGAAAAATGCTTTATGAATTTTTCTGCTTTTTTTTCATTAATGCCTTTAACATCAATAATTATTGAAATAACTTTATCAAAATCTTTTGTGTCGTTGTTTATTTTTTCCATGAATTTATTTAGTTCATTATCTTCTGTATTGTTGATTATTAATTCGAAATTATGCAGTGCGATTGCATCATTGATGTTTGAGAAGCATTCTTTTACAATAGAGTACAGCTTGTTTATTCCCTCTATTTTAGAGCATTCAAGCATGATTGAATTCAGGCGGTTTATCCACGAATCTTCCTGATATTTTTTCATTATTTTTTGATTTTCATAAAGATCAATCTGTGTTGTAGAAAGATTTGGTTTTGTTATCATTATTTTTTTGTATCCTTTTTCCAGGACAATATCCCCCTCTTCCATTGCAAGTGCAAATAATTTCTCCCCCTTTTCCTCTATTTTTGTTATCTTTAGAATGCTTTCATTAACAAGTTTATTAAGATAGTAAAGAAGTTTTCTGTGCAGTTCAAATTTTTTTCTTTTTCCTTCTGTTATTGTTTGTTTATCTGTTGAAAGGACTTTGTCATCTGCCTGATTATATTCTTCTGAAAATATTTCTTTTGCCAAAAAAGAAGTGCTCAATTCTTTCGAAGGATTGGCCTTGAAAACATTTAATATTGACTGTTCTGTCTCTTTCATAAGGGTATTTAAGAATAACTCTATTTAAAGTTTATGGCTTTAGCCATAAGCTTGGAATGAAATGACGAAGTTTATGCTCTTAGAAGTTTTCTGCTTCAGGATTTTGCTTCAGAACAAACAAATTTGAACCACAATATGTTGTGTTTAAGGCTGAAAAAGACACAAAATGCAATTTTTTGGCTGTTCTGCTTCAGGAAATCTCTGAAGCATTCAGAGTTTTTTATAAACCAATAATTATATCTCTGAAGCACTATTCTATTTACATGATGGTTTGTATTTGTTTAAACAATTGTTTGGGGGCGCAAAATGAAACTATGCAATAAGGATTTATTATTGATGACTTATTTTAGGAATAATGCAAGAGAAAACCTTACCAAAATAAGCAGGCAGACAAACATACCAGTAAGTACAATTTTTGATAAGCTGAAGGAGTATGAAAAAACCTTGATAAAAAAACACACAACACTTGTTGATTTTAAAAAATTAGGATTTGATATAAAAACAAATTTGCTGTTTAAAGTTGCGAAAGAATCCAAAGAAGAATTCAAGGAATTTTTAATTAAGAATCAGCACATAAATTCTGTTTTCAGAGTTAATAACGGATATGATTTTTTGATAGAGGCAATATTTAGAAATATGGGCGATCTTGAAAATTTTTTGCAGACACTTGACAGATTTAAGATAGAGGCAAAACAGGAGATGTTTATACTCGAGGATTTGAAACGAGAGGGATTTTTATCAGACCAGCTCCAGACAGAGCTTTTGATTGCAGAGAGTTATTAAAAATAATACGGAGGTTTAAAATGAATGATGACCGAAAAATAATAGTATATGAAGATGATATTTCTTTAAATTTGTGCAGTCTGGATTATACAGGAGATGACTGCGAACTTAATTTCTTTTTAAGCGAGCCAAGCATCATAGAATGCAACATCGAATTAAATAAGAGGGCAATTTGAGGGGAAAATGTTATACGCACTTGAAAAAGGATATAAGGTAGCACCTATAAAAAAAACTAATTTTGAACAAACAGCCATAAATATGACACTAAGTCAGGCTAGAAGAGAACTTCAGGGGAACTCTGAATCATATGCCCGAGTGTATGATGTTGTCAATCTGCCGAACACCTTTAAATTAAGAATAATAATTGCTTTTCCTAATAAGTCAAAACAGAAAGTACTTTGCGATGTAGTTGATGAACTTGTAGAAAAATATAATTTAAAAAATTCATAATCTTAAATTTATTATATTTTCATTAGAGATTATATTCTAATATATCCTTATTGTATTAATGAGTTTTTTATTTCGCCACTTTATAGTGGTTTAAAACAAAATATTTATAAATAGACTTTATTTAATTTCATTTAAGAATAAAATATTTGAACATATTGTGGAGGAATTTAATGAGTCTTGATAAACTAATAAATACCATATATCAGAAATCATTGATGAAGAAATACCATAAATGGTTAGATGAACAAGAAAGGGCAGGATTCAATAAAGAGTTAGATGAGTATCATAAAGATTTTTTAAAGGGAATTGGAGCTACACCAGATAAGTTTGATAAAGAAATGCAGAAAAAATTTAAAGAAGTTATAGATAATGCTTTATGGTGGGAAAATGAGTGGTCGAGTATTGTAAGACAAAAATACCCTGAAGAAAAATACAACTATTTAGATTTCAAAAAAACCATTTATGGTATTTCTTCAT
>CAZSEK010000096.1:0-3219 GCA_964605945.1 uncultured Methanosarcinales archaeon | reverse complement strand
TCAATTCCTCCCAATTTTCAAAAATTGGGTATCCTTGAGACAGATGTAATGAACCCGCAAGTCCAGGAAAAAATAAATCAAATTCAGCTAATACAGCAAAATCTGCAAAATTTTGCAATGCAAAGACAGCAGTTTCAGGTTCAGGAAACTGAAATAACTTCTGCACTTGGTGAAATTGAAAAGACAAACCAGACTTATAAGATAATAGGGAATATAATGGTTTTAGTCGATAAAACTGAATTGAAAAAAGAATTAAATGATAAAAAAGAGCTTCTTGCTTTAAGAGTAAAAACAATAGAGAAGCAGGAAATAAAAATGAGAGAAAAAGCAGAAGAGTTTCAGAAAGAAATAATGTCTGAACTCGAAAGCAAAAATTCTTCACCAGAAACAAAGCAAAAAAAGAAATAGCTGCAGTAAGTATACTATAAGAACATAGCGCATAAGATGTAAAAATGACAACAAAAAAAGAAATTATCCAACAGCAAATGAATGAAACTGTTCAGGCATTAACTATTCTGAAAGACGAGGAAGGAGTTCCTAAGAACGTCAGAATAAAACTCGAATCTATTTTAACAATATTAAATGAAGAATCAGAACCTTCTCTTAAAATTGGGAAATCATTGCACATTCTTGAAGAAATATCAGAAGATCTTAATCTGCCTTCTTTCATAAGAACACAAGTATGGAATGTTTCTAGCATGCTTGAAAAATTGAATTGAATAATATTTTAGAGAAACAATTATTTTTTCTTGATTTTATTTTTATTTAAATTTTGTTCAGTAGAATTTGTTTTTTTTAATTTGATTATGTGTGATTGAAAGAGTGCAACATTAGGTATAAATACAAGCTCTTCTTTTTTTGTTTCTATCTGAATATTCAGAAGATTTATGTGCATAATTTTGCCTTCAACATCTTTGTCTTTTAATCTTATTTCGTCTCCGATTTTTAGATTTTTTGTAAATCTACCTATAAGTCCTGCAAAAAAATTGGCAAAAATATCTCTTATTCCGAAAAAAAACACTAAAATAATAAAAATTGCCAGCACTATTATTATTGTATTCATAACAGGAGTTGTTATTTCCAATCTATTCAGTGCTATTATGATTGCAGTAAAATAGATGCTGTATGCAGCAATATTTGATAAAATTTTTTCAACAGAAAACTTTATACCTGTAGCTTTAAAAAAAAGCTTGTCAAGTTCTATCATGTCAAGCAGTTTTATTATTATTTTTTCTATTATTTTTCCAATTATAAATCCCATAATTACTATGAACATAGCTATAATGATTTTTATCACCAGAGGATTTATGAAATTTATCGCCTGATTGACTTCATCCATAGATGTTAGTGCGTTGCTTATGTTACTGGTTGAATTAACCATATTCTCAGTGCGGGAAACCCATTTATAAATTTATCTTTAGAACAGATGTTTTTATTTCTTTTTTGAAGAACGCTTTTGCTTTGTTTTTTTGATTGGTTTCTTTTTTGAATGTTTGCGTTTCTTTAATGGTTTTTTGATTTTTTCTTTTCTTTCATTGCCGTCTATTAATTCATTCTCTTCCAATATCAAAGGAGGTGCAGATTCAGGTATGACATCAATTCCTGATTCATCAAGTAATTTTTCATGTTCTTCGAATTCTTTTGCTTCGAGCATATATGATTTGGAAAGTCTTTCATGTTTTTCTTCTGTTGATTCTGCAATCTCTTCAATTGTTTCTTTTATATCATCTATTACTTCTGATTTTAGCTCGTTTTCTTTTCTTATATCTTTCAGCATTGCAAGAATTTCAGCAACATTTTTTTCTGTGTCCAGATTGACTTGATATTCGTGTTCTGTTCTTAATTCTGATTTCTGTCCCGATATATTTTGGCTTATCATGATGAAAGTTGCAAGAAATATCGCTTCTAATGATACAATCATAGTTAGAAGACCGAATGGAAAAGGATCAAATATATATTTTGGCCCCCAATAATTAAGATTCATCATAACCCAGACAGCAAACCACATTATATGAAAATAAACAAACCACATGCTTCCTGCCCACGCATTTATCAGATCGGCAATTTTTGTTTGAAGAGAAGCGATTTTATCGAATTCAATATTTATATTTTTCGACATGAAATAAATAAACTCATTTGTAACATACCAGCTGTTCTCTCTATCTTCATTGTTTTTTATGCAGTCATCACATTGAGAAAAATTCTCTCTTTTTTTGAAAGCATGCAGATTTCCGCATATAGAACACTCATAAATACCTGAAGCAGGAACTTTGTCGCCCCAACTATAATGCGCCTTCATACTCCTAGGAAAAATACTAAACCTCTTTTTTACCATTACTATTGTTTATATCTAATGATTTAAAAATATTGTGTTATACGCAATACTTTGGAACAGGGTGAGAAAGGTTATTTTTTTTCTAGTTCGTTGTAACATTCTTTTACTAACTGTCTTATTTTTTTATTTATAGGTATGTCTAATCCTCGATCTTCGAGTAAATCTAATCTTTCTCCAATCCACGTAATCCATATATTTTTCCCGCTTATGTTGATTTGATTGAGTATTTCTTCATACATCACATTCCAGTCTAGTTTTTTTGTTGCTAATTGTATGCAGTCTTCAATGTCTCCTGGTCGTTCTGTCATTGTTTTAAACACAAATATATCCTCATTTGAGCAAAGGCAAACTCTAAGATGTTTTAGTTCAATAGTTTTTTCTGCACGTTTAATCATGTCTTCAGATATTGCAAATTTCCCGCATACTTGTTTTTCGAATAAATCTATTCTAAATTCTTCTCGTTTAAGTAATTCGCTAAGATTCATCTTGGAATACACCATACTGGGTTTGACGCTTGTGAATCCCTTATTCTTTAACACATTTAGTAGTTGTGTAAATTCTTTATGTGTCCAAACT
The DNA here is from genome assembly GCA_964605945.1 of uncultured Methanosarcinales archaeon. Classification (GTDB taxonomy): domain Archaea; phylum Nanobdellota; class Nanobdellia; order Woesearchaeales; family UBA9642; genus UBA9642. The sequence continues at coordinate 308 of CAZSEK010000096.1, read as the reverse complement.
ATAATGTCTATATCTTTTGTTGCTTTTTTGAGTTGTCTATAAAGTAATGCTGCTCCCCCTATAACATAAATAAATACAGGGGTTGTAAGACTTGCATCTATTTCTTTGAATAAGATGTTTAATTCTTCAAAGGTTTCAATCATTGTTATCTCCATTATAATTTTATATCATAAACTTCTGCTCTGTCTAATATTTCTTCTTTTGTCGGATAGTTAGTTATTTTTTTGTCTTGCAATACTTCAATTAACTTTTTAATAATTGGATTTTTGGCTGATTTTTTTAGATCTTTTTTATGTTTAGCATAAAAT
>CAZSEK010000095.1:0-3268 GCA_964605945.1 uncultured Methanosarcinales archaeon | reverse complement strand
AGGAATAAAAATAAACAACAATATTTATAAATCCTTCAAATTTCCTAAGACTATAAGAATTATTAAATGTTAGGTGATATTATGGGAGATGTTGTACCAAAAAGCGTAGGATCTTTACAAAAAGGAAATTATGTAATTATAGAAGGAATAGCATCTATTGTTTCTGATACTCAGACATCAAGGCCAGGAAAACATGGTCATGCAAAAGTAAGATTATCTGCAGTCGGAATGATTGATGGGAAAAAAAGAGAAATAGTCATTCCTGGGCACGACAACATAGATGTTCCAATAATAGAAAAAAGAACAGCACAAGTCTTATCCATACTTAATGAAAATGCAAATGTCATGGATGGAGAAACATTCGAAACATTCGACTTAAAAATTCCGGAAGAATTAAAAGACACATGCGTTGAGGGTTCAAATGTACTTTACTGGGTCATATTAAATGACAAAGTAATGAAACAAATTAAATCAGAATAAACTAATCATATAAAATCATCTTAATAGCGAGGTAAAAATGGTTAAATTTCCAGAAGCACAAGTAAGATTATACAAAAACGTATTTGTCTGCAAAAAATGCAAGAGCAAAATCAGAGCAGATAATATGAAGGTTATCAAAGGAGAAGTCAAATGCAGAAAATGCAATGACAAGGCACTGAGACCTGTAAGAAAGAAGTAAATTTATAAATTACTTCTTCAGTTTATTCTTTATGTTAAACTCAATCATTAATTTTGTTCTACAATACAAATGGGTGTTGTTATTCTATCTTATTATCGCAATAGTAATTATTGTAAACAGGAAAAAATTCCAAGTAGAAAATAAATTCATCTTGCTTTACAGAACAAAACACGGAATAGACATAATAAACAAAATTGCAGATAAAAATAAAGAGTTAATGAAGATTCTCGGATATAGTGCAATAGGAATTGGATTTGCAGGAATGATACTTATATTGGGTTTTCTTCTTAAAGGATTGTATGAATTAATATTTGTACCGAGTGCACCTGCAACAATGGCTTTGGTTATTCCTGGAGTGCAAATACCTGGAAGTCCTGTTTTTGTACCTTTTTGGTATGGTATAATTGCATTGTTTGTGGTTGTCTTAATTCACGAATTTGGGCACGGTGTTGTTGCAAGAGCTCATGGACTAAAAATAAAAAGCACAGGAATTGTTTTTTTCGGTCCATTAATTGGTGCTTTTGTTGAACCTGATGAAAAAACAATGGTCAAAAAAGAATCTCATATCCAGAATTCAATATTTGCAGCAGGTCCTTTCTTCAATGGTTTGCTGGCAGGAGTCTGCGTAATATTATTGTTGCTTATATTTAATCCATTGCTAAATAACATGGTTCATTCAAATGGTGTTGTTTTTTCAAACATACAACCCGGACTTCCTGCTGAACAATATGGTGTACAAAAAGATGTTATCTATACACAGCTGAATGGAATTGAAATGGATTCTGCTAATGATTTGACAAATGCGCTTTCATGTGTAAAGCCCAATGATTCTGTTGTCCTGGGCAATGAGGAATCTAACTTAACAATCATTGTTACTGCAAATCCTACTGACAGCAAAAAAGGATATCTTGGAGTTTCAGGAGTAAAAACAAACTACGAACTAAAATCAAATAATACTTTATTTAAAGGAGCATACTATGTTTTATTTTTTATAATAAATTTAACCGAATGGATATTTATACTAAGTTTAGGTATAGGTCTTGCAAACCTGCTTCCTTTAGGTCCTGTAGACGGTGGAAGGATGCTTGGAATATCTCTTATGAATATCAAAGGAAAAGAAAAGGGAAATAAATGGTGGGTCAATATAAGTATTATGACATTAGCAATAATGCTTATCCTGATAATAACTCCAATCATAAAAGCAGTCTTCTTTAAAATATAATTTCATAATTAATCGTGATATCATATAATAAAATGAAAAACATCTCTATAATTTTAATCGAACCAGAGAATGCAGGCAATACAGGAGCTGTCTGCAGAGTTATGGGTAATTTTGATTTTGAAAACTTGATTCTTATAGGACCAAAATTCGAAAAAACTTCAGAAGAACTTATTAATAGAGCAAAATGGGCGAAAAATGTTTTAAAAAACATCAAAATAATCAAAAAATATGACAATAAAAATCTTAATACACTTAAAAAATTAAAAAAAGAGTTTGATTATCTTATTGCAACAACAGCAAAATTAGGAAATGATTATAATATTTTAAGAAGCCCTCTAAGTGCTGAACAACTTGCTGGAAAACTTGCAAAATTAGATTTGAAGAAAAAAAATAAAATCAAAATAGGAATAATCATAGGAAGAGAAGGAATAGGTTTGACAAATTCTGAAGTAGATATATGTGATTTTGCAGTCACAATACCTACATCAAAAAAATATGGAACAATGAATTTATCTCATGCAACAACAATTATATTATATGAAATCTTCAAAAGAACAGCAGAAGAAAACATTATTTCTCACATAAGGCCTGCTTCTGAACGAGATAAAGAGCAAATAATGAAAATGCTGAATGAAAAATTAGATAAAATGGATTTCACAACACCTGAAAAAAAAGAAACCCAAAAAACATTATGGAAAAAACTTGTAGGAAAATCATTCATGTCAAAACGAGAAGCATTTGCATTAATGGGTTTCTTTAGGAAGATGAAATAAGAATTATTTTAATGAAATTTATCTAAACTAATATTTCAATCACTGCAATAACGGGATTATGATCAGATAAATTAGATTCATCACAAGAGACATTAAGAAATTTAAAATTTGAATTCTTTGAAATCAAAACATAGTCTAGTGTTTGTTTAGTCGATGGATAAGAAATATATTTTTTAAATTCATATGAATTTATATAAAGATTATCAGACACTTCATATACATCTTTTGTTATTTTAATATTCAAATCGCCCAATAGTATGGGTAGAATTTTCTCTAATTTGACTATTTTCATAGTTTCAATCAAATGAAGTTTAGCCCAATCATCTCTATTTGAAAAATGAGTATGAAAGAACGTTATCTTTTTGCCTTCGAACAACGAAGTTATTATCTGCAATCCTCTTCTATGTTTATCTTCTTTTTGTTTTTTTAATTTAATTAATTTGTGTTTCAATACATCAAAATTCGTCAGACAAGCCAACCCATCAAAAACAGGAACATCTATTTTTTCTCCTCTTTCAGATTTTAGTTTTTCAACCTTATCAAAAATACAATTTTTGAATCCGAGTTTTTTATTTAGCTGTACTGCTTGATTGT
>CAZSEK010000094.1:0-3373 GCA_964605945.1 uncultured Methanosarcinales archaeon | reverse complement strand
TGCTGTGTTGCATAAATCCTTTTTTTCCGTAATTTAAATATACGACTGTTATGTGTTAGCATAAGCGCACATTTTATCGTATGCCCAGAATTTTCTTTTTACCTCGTGGAAAAGATTTTTGATTGTTTTTGATCTAGTATTTTCTCCAAATATTCTTTTTATTGCTGAGAATATTCCTTCTGTTCCTGTCCATCTTCGACCATATTTTGTTTTTTTAGCCCATTTTTTGTATCCTAGTTGTCTATATTTTATGACTTCTTGTTTTCTTCTCCATGAACCTTGCCCTTCAAGGTCAAGGTTAGCGTTTTTTCTGATTTTTATTCCTGATTCTATATTGTGCTGGTCTAAAATATTAAATAGTTCATGCACATCAAAGCTTCCATCGCCAAAGAATTTGTCAATGTCAAATCCTTGTTCTATAAGCCTTGCTAAGTGTAGCATGGCTACTTCTGGCTCCGAGTCTCCTTCACCATCGACTGAAACGTCGATGTCCAATAATTTTTTGTTATATGGATCAGCTGATATTGTGACTTTAAGATATTTCTTTTTTCCATCACCATATTTTGCTTCTTTATACTCTCCCCTATTTGTCATTTTCATTCCAGTTCCGTCGGTGCTTACAGAAATATTGCCTTCTGTTGGAAGATTAAAATTTGTTTGTATTTTATTAACGCGTCTATTAATAGTGCTAAAATCATTAAATTTCGGAAGATTTGTGTAAACCCATAATTTTCGTGTTACACCTTCTAATCCTCGAAAATTAATCCATTGAGATAAAACTGCTTGAAATTGTATTAAAGATTCGGGAAATTCAAAAGGTGCACCCCTCTTGCCAGCATTCATTAAGGCAAGTTCAGGATTCCATGACTTAATCCACGCTAAATCTAAGAGAAATTCTCCTCTTACAATATACTTTTCATTTTCAATCTTCCACTCTCTGGAATCCACGAATTCTTTGCCCCATCTTTTATTTTTAGTCATAAAAACACCTCATTTAATCATTACGCTTATAAAATAAGCGTAAACTTTATAAACTTAACTGTTTTTCCATATGATATGAAACAAAAAACAATAATATTATATGACCTTAAAGGAAAAACACAATCAGAAAAAGTACAAGCAATTAGAAAATTATATGGATACAAAGACCAATCCAACTATAACTACAATTATGAACGAAAAGGAGAGCTTACAAAAATAAAATTTCTTAAAACAGAAAAAACAGCAATTAAATTAAAAAACAACAAAGACTTAGCAAAAGTAGTAGAAATATTTAAGAGAGCAAAAATTAAAATAGAAATAGTAAAAACACAATAATTATGCAACACAGCAATACAAACAAGATATTATCAAGAGTTGTACTGTATATAATGACTTTTATACTAAAAAATGAAGAAGTGTTGTATTATTTAATTAAAAGTAATTTCTCTTTACTCTTTAATCCTGTTTTAATCAAGATTTTCTTTTTTAATAATTTAGAAAAAAACTTTAAAATCTCGATATTTGCTTCATTATCTTCTGGTTTTGCTTTTACATCAACTCTTACTGCATCTTTATCTACATCATAATACATTAATTGAGTCTTCTTTGCATTAGGTCTTACAAGAATCTTTAGATGATTGTTTTTGACGTATTTAGATACATCCATTTTAATATCCTTTAATATTATTTTCATCAAAATCAACAACATCATTCTTTACCCAGTTTTCAACTAAGTATTCTGTGAAAGAATTATTTTTTTCTCTTACGATGACTTTTATTATTCCTGCATTAATTATCATTCGAGTGCACATTTTGCATGGTCTTCCGCCGACTTCTCCTGTTGATTTATCTTCACCATACAAATATAGTGTTGCTCCAATCATATCATTTCTTGCTGCATGTATTATTGCATTTGCCTCTCCATGAACACTTCTGCATAATTCATATCTTTCTCCTGCAGGAATATTTGCTTTTTGTCTTGGGCAATAACCTAAATCAAGGCAATTCTTGACTCCTCTCGGAGCACCGTTATAACCTGTACTGATTACTTGTTCATCTTTGACAATTACCGCACCAAAAATTCTTCTTAAGCAAGTTCCTCTTGATGCAACTTCTTTTGCAATATTTAAATAATAATCTGTTTTAGATGGTCTTTGATTAGTCATTTCCCGTCCCTCCACGTATGATCACATTTAGTGCATCTGAAGAATTGTGTTTCTGGTTCGTCGCCTGCTCTCATTTGTTGACTCCAAGATATTGCTTTGTTATTTTTGCATTTAGGACATTCTGCATCAACAATAGGATAAGCTGACTGTACTTCTTCAACAACATCATATTTTATTTCTTCTTTCTTTTTTTCTTCAAATTTTATTGCCGCAGGTTTTTTATCAACAAAACCACATGTGCAACCCATTACTTTTCCATTTGCTGTTGATTTCGGTTTTAACATTGAACCACATTTAGGACAAAACATCATTTAAATTCCTCCAAGTAATTTTTATTGCCGCGACCCACTCGCTTAATCGCAGGTATTATTTCAGTAATGACATCCCCGTAAGGGACACGTCCCCCTGTCATTGATTTATCATTAATCTATTGGCACTCGCCTTAAGGGTGGCGGCAATTTTAACTCTTTAACTAAAATTGCATCCGTTGAATGTGATGCATTGCAAAAAGTCAACAAACCATATCTTGATATATCCAATCCAGGGAATTTTAAACCATGCTTTCCCAATCACCTGTTCTTTTGTTATGGATTTCTCGTTGACTTGTGCTGTTTTAAGCTGACGTGTGTTATGATCTCCTTTTGTTTGTAAAACATCGTTTTTTTCGACAACTCTATGTATTATAGGATAATTCATCTTTGCCTGAAAGACAATAACATCTCCAAGTTTGATATTTTCATAGTTGACTCCTTTAAGTATAATTATATCTCCTTTATGGAATCCATTTTTCATCTGATATGTTAGAAATTCCTCTTTTGAAATGCCTTTTTCAGAATACCATTCTTCTTGTGTGCAGTCTTTGAATTCATTCATAAATATTCCACCATCTCCACATTTTGCAGGACTTGCCCACCATTCATCAAAATTTCCTTCATGCTCCATGCTTTCTGAAATCACTGCAACAACAGGAAGGTTTGTTCCAAGTATAAGTCCTATTCCAGGATATATGAGGAATTTTATTATTATGAATGCAAGAATGATATTCACTGTCCAGCTTAACAGAGAGTCTTCATACCAAAGAAATTTCCAGAATTTTTTCAGCATATCTGTTATATCTTTCCACGCCATATTGTTTGTGGTAAATTATCAATTATAAATGTTGTGGTTTGTAAGACTTTGCGCGGAAATTAGTTGGCTTTAGTCAATTTAGAAAAATAAGCTATTTT
>CAZSEK010000093.1:0-3389 GCA_964605945.1 uncultured Methanosarcinales archaeon | reverse complement strand
GGCAACGTCGGCATCGGGACGACGGCACCTACAGCTGGAAAATTACAGATTTCAAATCCTGATACTACAAGTAATTTAATAGGAATATATTTAACAAACAATGATTCAGATCAGTATGGCTTATATATTGATGGAGCCAGCCAACAAGGAATAGCTCTACAAGGATCTGCTGATGATAGTTGTTATGATGGCGATGGACCAGCTCAATGTGCATTAAACGACTATGCAGAAATGATGGAGTTTTCTGAACTTCCTGAAGATGGAGATTTAATTATTATCGATACAGAAAATCTGGGTAAGTTAAAAGTCTCTACAAAACCTTATGACAAACTAGTTGTAGGAATTGCTTCTGAGGAGCCAGCAATGGTTATTGGGAGTTATGGGATTTCGATAAAAGGGTGGGATAAAAATTCAACAGCAAAAATAAGCCCAGATGGAACCGAGTATTATACTTATCCCCTGGCAATTTCTGGAAGAAAATTAATTAATGTTAATAATGAAAATGGCGAGGTTCAGCCGGGAGATTTATTAGTGACTTCTTCAGAAAGAGGAAAGGCAATGAGGTGTGAAATTTTAGAATTATTGGGAGATGATGAAATTCAAGATTTTGAGGATTTAAAGGAAAATGCAAGAAGGCAAAAACACAATGAACTCTGCAGAAATTCTGCAGTTGCAAAAGCAATGACTTCTGCAGGGGAAGATGGCAAGGTTTTAGCTTTGATAACTTTACAATAGTTTTCTAAAACTCCAAAACCAAAAGATTTTAAATAGATTAGAAGTGTTAGAAAACAGATAAAACAGGTGACGAATATTTCCAACACCCCTAATTTCGGAAAAATCTGTCACTTTTTTGCTACGAAATCCGTTACCTGGAAAATGGGGAAGGATTACTAAAGAATGAGAACAAAAAACAAGAATGAGAACAAAAAACAAATATGCAGACAAAAATAATTGAAGAAAATAAGCCAAAAGAAGAAAAACAAAATAATTATAAAATCCTAACTAATTGCCCCTATTGCAAAACAAAAATAATTAAAAAGGGGATAAGAAAGAAAAAATTTGAAAACATACAAAAATATTACTGCAAAAATTGCGACAAATATTTTTCATCTCAAATAACAAAAAACAAAACCTATCCGTTAAAAATAATCATTGATGCAATAACTTCTTACAACAGACTATATCCAATAGACAAAATCCCAGAACTAATAAAAGATAAATATGGGATAAATATTACCAGCAGAATAATTTCAGACTGGCTCAAAGATTACAATCAATATGCACCCTTTTCCAGAATGAGAGATTTTGTCTCCAAAAAATATTCCAAAAAAGAAGCAATAGAAGAATCAAAACTTATTCACCAGCAGATTTACGATTTCAAATATCACCGGGCAAAATCAGATTTAATTTTAAATGAAGAATTCAGACACTACAAATTTAAACCATTAAGAGAATTTCTTGAACTGGCCGCAGCAGAATGCCCTCATCAAATTTTTCAAAGTCCTGCAAGACGATGTTCTGAATTCAAAACAATGTTTAATCTTGATCAGGTGCAAATTGTCCCGAAAAATAATACTGCTGTCAAGGTAGCAAATTTTGTAATGCAAGCAGTTTCAAATAACAAAATGAGGCACGAGGTTCTTCAAGATTTTATGTTTTCAAACGACACCGTCACAGTTGCGATTGAAATCCCAGTTCTACTAAATAGCGACGACATCAAGCATTACAAACACCAGCTAAACTTTGAAATTCCAATCACCCTCAAAGATGAAGAATATATCACAGGACACATTGACTTAATTCAGATAAGAAACGGACTGGTTTACATAATGGATTTTAAACCATCGGCATCAAAAGCAAAACCAATTGAACAACTGACAATTTATGCCCTTGCACTAAGTCGTCTCACAGGAATCAGGCTTTATCATATCAGGTGTGCATGGTTTGATGATAAAAACTATTATGAATTTTTTCCTCTGCACGTCGTCTACAAATTAAAGAAAAGAAAAAGAATTCCAAGAGAACAGAGAAAATTAACTTAAATAAAAATTTAAATAGTAGCATTGACATGAGATATAAGAAAAAATGAATTACAATTACAATAAGCCATATGACAAAAAAAACTATCCAAATTCTTACAGAGTCAAAAGCCCGGTAAAAACCTTTCGTGACCTTTATGTATATCAGGTAACAATAGCTCTTGCAAATGAGATTTCCAAAATGGATTTTATAAAATCATCAGAAGATATTTTGGAATTAAAATCCTTAGCTGAAAAAATCCCAAAATTAATTGCAGAAGGTTATGGTGACAGGTTTGATGACAAAGAATTAGGAAAAAACAAACTAACTGAAAGCATAACTCTTGTATCAAATATCATAACCAAGCTAGACATCTTGCGGGAAAAATTCTCAGAAGATAAAGAAACAAAAGAAACTCTGGATAAACTTTTACTAAAATATGTCACACAAAAAAGGAAAATTCTAAACCTTAGAAATGCATGGCAAAGGGTTTACAAAAATAAAGATAATTATGAAAAAGAAAAATTTAGCTCAAGAAAAGCTTATTGAAAAAACAAAATCATTTTTTTTAATGATAAATCTGATTATGACTCAAAATGAGCCATGAGAAATTAATTGGGGGAAATATTTATATAGTATCATTTGATTAGGTATACATGGCAGAATTAATGACAAAAGTTAGATACCCAAACCTTCAAACGGTTTTTATGGTGGAAAGATTTATTGATAAACATAATGGAGAGTTCAAAAAAACAGAACTTTTTGAAAAGCTGCCAAAAAAAATGATGTGGCAAACATTTCAAATAATAATGAATTATCTTCAAAGTATTAACAAAATACTAATAGAAAAAAATGGAAAGGTTGGTTATATATGGAATCCAAAATTTGCGGCACAATTTATAAATAGGCCTGATTTGGAAATATGACAGAATCAAATAAGGTTTTTTTTGTCAATGATAAAATAAAAAATATTTTTAATCTTCTTCCTGACGAAGACCCTTTAAAAAAAGGAATAATAAAAGCGATTCAGGACATTAGAAGAGATTGTCAGGTTGGTGAGGCGACATTTACAACCGGCTCTTCAAGAACATACAAGGAAAATATTAATCCTGTGTTTGTTGATAATATTCTGGACAAGATTTCAAAAATTCCAGTAAATACCTATGACTTCAAACCCGAACTCTGTAATGACACCGACGATAAATGCAAAAATAAAATCGGTTTGATTGCAGAGGATTTTCATGTTATTTTTGAAAGAGGCGATGAAAAGCAGCTCTCAGGAGATGAAGTAAGAATGGCTTTGTGGCTTGCAGTTCAGGAACTCAAAGCAGAAAATGAAGAACTTAAAGCTGAGCTTTGTATTAGTAATC
>CAZSEK010000092.1:0-3422 GCA_964605945.1 uncultured Methanosarcinales archaeon | reverse complement strand
CTTCGTTTGCCTAACGAAAGATACCCCGCACTTTAGTGCGGGGAGGTTCATTTTTCTTTATTTTTCTTTAAATGTTTTATTTATTCTATTTTTAGTATTTATGTTCTTGTTTGTGTTTTTTCATTTCATTTTTCCACAATAAACTCACTTCGTTCCTGTATGTCTATTTTCTACAAAAATCGACACCTTTAAATTCTAAGCAGTCTTATTTGTATTATGAGGTGGAAATTAATATGAAAAGAATTGCAATAATTATTGCTTCACAGGGATTTCAGGATATTGAATTCGAGAAATCTTATTCTTATTTTATGAAACAAAATGCAATAGTTGATGTTTACAGCACTCAAAAAGGCAATGCCAGAGGTTCTTTTGGAAAGATTGTTTTTGTTGACAAGATTTTAACTGAGTTGGATGTTGACAAATATGGTGCAATTGTTTATATTGGCGGATCAGGAACACCAAATTTAAGAAAAAACGATTATTCCAAGCACATTGCCAAACTCGCATTTCAAAAAAATAAGATTATTGCAGCAATATGTTGGAGTCCTACAATACTTGCAAAAGCAGGAATATTGAAAGGAAAAAAAGCAACTGTCTGGAATGGAATGGATGATGAATTTGGCATATTAACTTCAGAATATATTGAACAGCAAGGAGCAATATATACAGGAGCAGATGTTCAAATAGATGGAAACATCATAACTGCAAATGGACCTGCAGTAGCACAAAAATACGCAGAAGAGATTTTAAAGGCATTGTAATGAACCTCATTTGAAAACTGCATCTACAAGTCTTAAAACCCTCAAATTCTTTTGTTTTTTCCTTATTTTTTTGACTTTTTAGTCAAAACGCAAGTTTTATAAATACGTAACACCAATATAAGGATACTTTTCAGTATACTGGTTTAAAAATGAATGGTTTGCTAAACGACTATTTTTCAGAATCGGATATAAGTAATATGTTTTCCTGGGCAGACAGAGGAGAGGGAATTCCTGTTTCAAAATCCAGTTCTTTTCAAGACAAAGTTTTTTCTTCCAACACCTATCAACAAAATTTTTCTGAGTTTATGCGGGAAAATACAATCTATCTTGAAGATATTTTTTTAAAGTATAATCCTGTTTGTGAGAGATTCTTTGTTAAAAATAAATTCGCAAATTTTGCTGTTAAAACATTGGCTATGAAATATTTGTTTGATTTCAGAAGTATTGACGATTATCTGGACTTTTTTGAGAGAACAACACAATATGAACACGAATCAAATTTAAGAACATTATTCGATGAAGAACGCACAGAATTTTTAAAACATTATAAACAATTATCTGTTGTTAAAGATAAATTTAAATTACTTGAACTTAAACCAGAACATAAATATTTAATAATTGAAAATTGTACGTCTTTTATTAATTATGTAGAAAAAACATCTAAAATTATGGATAATATTTTAACTGAAGATAGAATATATAATGAAGCAAAATCTTTGATAAATCAATTTATTGCAAATCAAAATATTTCAAACGCCTTGGGGTTAATTGCAGAGAATGCAAATAGAAAAATACCTTGTTATTTGTTTCAAGAAAAGGGGGGAGAGGAAGTATTAATATTCCGTGATAAAGAAGGAAAAAGTAAAATATTTAGAAAAGAATATTTGCCCGATAAGAGTTATTTGATTTACGTTTCTGATGAAAAAGAAAGAATTCTTGATGGAACAAGTCAAAAAAGAGTTTATGAAAATAAAATTTATCATGTGAAAGAAAATATTGTTGATTATGCAGATTCTTGCATACATCAGATTAATTCTCCTGCCAAAGCAATAGCTGAAGCACTTCAGACACAGCCAGAACTTGATATGCGTTTTATAAAAACAGAACAAGGAAAATATTATTTAGATTATTTTTCAGAAAAAGCATGGGGAAATTGCACTCCGTGGTCTACTAGAGCTGCATGATTTATATTCAATCAAAAAACATCCGTAAAGTATATAAATAATCCGTAACCTAAAATAGAAGTGAATAAAATGGAACTACAAAACATCAACATAACATCAAGAAATCTCATAAATAAATACAATAATTATGAACTGGATTTCGATGATGATGAAGAATTCTCTGTCTTCATAGATATCTATAGTGCTTCTTAAATTTCTGAATTTTTTATTTAGATACTTACTGCTTCAATTCAACTTTCTTGCCATTTGTTATTGCATCCATTATTTGTCTGCCTTGAGGAGATTGTCTGTTGATTTTTATTACTGCATTTTTAGAGCTTGTTACAGTTAGGACAAATTCATCTTCAACATATATGTTTGTATCTCTGCCAGCATTTTCATGTCCTAAATTAAATGTTATGTTTCTTTTGTCGAATTTCACTTTATACTGAGCATTATTATTTTTGCTCTCTTCATTTTTACCTGTATCAGCAAAATTTTTGGATTTCTTTTCTTCGTTTTCATCTCTTACATCAATACTTAATCCTAATTTTTTTTCAATCTGCTCAATATTTGCGCCTTGTCTTCCTATTATTGCAGGTTTTGCTTCACGAGGAACATAGACAACGCATTTGTTGTTTGAAACCATTTCAACTTTTACAGAATTTGCATATTTCTGGAATTCCTGCTTGACAACTTTTGTAGCTAATTCTGCAGCAGGGCTTACAGAAGATTTCTGGACAGGAATAACAACTGTTTCTTCTCCATAACTATATACTTCAAACTCAAGTCTTCCTGTATCAAAATCATGTATTACAACAACAGGTCTTGCAAGATCTGCTTCAATCATTCCTGAAGGAACTTTAACTTCCATCGAAACAGCAAATATTTTTTCAACCTGCCCGTTTTTTATGAATATTACTGTATCAAGTACATGAGGAATGACTCCTAATTCGATTCTTCCGATAAATCTCTGTATTGCATCAATCGGATTTGTTGCATGAACAACCCCCAGCATTCCAACACCCGCAAGTCTTAAGTCAGCAAATAATTCAAAATCAGTTGTGTTTCTCATTTCATCGAATATTGTATAATCAGGTCTTGATAAAAGAAGAATGTCTCTGATTTCTTCATATGTTCCATGTGAGATTGCATATTGTGTTATTTCATCGTTCAGTATTAAATCTCGTGGAGCTTCAACTGTTTTGACAACTTTATTTTTAGATAGATAAAATTCAGCAAGTGCCTGTGCGAATGTGCTTTTTCCGTTTCCTGGTGCACCTGAAATCAAAACACCTTCTGCTTGTTCTGAAATTCTTCCTTTTAATTTGTCAGACATCTTATATTCTTCTATATTTAATTTTTTAACAGGCCTTACAAGTGTGATTTCATATCCGTCTGCAAAAGGAGGTCTTGTTATTACAATTCTGAATTTTTCTAGCTGAATTATTGTTGAATGTTTTCTTTCAATTTCTATAAATCCTTCATTTCTCATACC
>CAZSEK010000091.1:0-3469 GCA_964605945.1 uncultured Methanosarcinales archaeon | reverse complement strand
TCACGGTTTATATTGTTTGGCAATTTGGTTCAATTATAGGTCTTTATTGGATTGTTTCTATATTATTCTCTATTGCTGAACAATATATGGTAGGGAAAAAAGAACAAAAACAATATATTTAAAAATATGTTTAATCAAAATGATTTAGAAAAAATTAAAGAAGAAACCCAAAAATTTTTTGAAAAAATGGATTTTGATATTGGCATTAAAATTGAAATGAAACAAACAAAAGAAAACGCAATTTCTTTAAACTTGATAACTCCAGAACCGCAAATATTAATAGGCAAAGATGGGCAAACATTGATGGATATTCAGCATTTATTAAAAAGGATTTTAGGGAAAATTTTATATAAAGAGAACAAAGAAGATGACGATATAGAAGAACACATTTTTATCGATTTTGACATTAACAACTATAAGCAGAGAAAAATAGAATATTTAAGAGAGTTAGCAAATGGATTAGCAGATGAGGTTGTTATAACAAAAAAGGAAAAAATTCTTAACCCAATGTCTAGCTATGAAAGAAGGGTTATTCATCTTGAGTTATCTAAGAGGCAAGACATAGAAACAAAAAGCATTGACGAAGAGCCAATGCGCAAAGTAGTGATAATGCCTTTAATAAATCAAAATTAGTTGCAACAGAAATAATTTATAGAAGAAACACAAAAACACTCTAAACAAGCAGGATTTATATCGTCTGCTTTTTTATTTTCTTCACAAAATTTTTCACATTCTTTAATTTTTTCAACAGAAAATTTATAATTTTTATCAAAAATGTCTCGGCATCTAATTGTTTCCGCAGTTTCAATCTTTGAACAATTATCAAATTCTTTCCTTGATTGTTCCAGTTCTTTGTTAATCTTTTCAATATTTTCTATATATAAATTATTTATTTTTTTAAGAGAATCATTTATTGTTTCAAAATGACTATTTATCAAATCATTAATAAATCCTAAGTCTGGGCAAATTCTCCCCTTGCATTCTTTTTCAATGCATTCAGCATTACAAAGTGGTTCGCATAGGCTGTCCTCATCTCCCAACAAAAGACTATTGCAACCTATATCAACGCAAACAGGCTGGCAATTTCCAAGACTACATTCTTGGGTAGCTTTTATCATTTCTTTTGCGGCATTTATTTGGTCGGGGATAATATCATAAATATTTTTCATCTCCACATATACGTCATTTAATAAATCAGATGTATTCTCTATGGTTTCACCAATAGGAATTTTTATTTCACAATTCAATATTTCATTTTCAGCAAAAACTTCTTTTTTTTGATTAATTAAATTAAGCCCAGTAAAAATTAAGGACAATCCCAAGATTAAGCCAATAATTTTAATATAAAATTTCATATTTTTTTTACTTGTATTGAGCATTATAATATAAATCTTGAATTGCATATTGAATATCGTAAATCTTTTCATTGATATTTTTTAAGTCTGTTTGAGAACATTGGCTTGAAAGAGAACATCCCTTTGGCGTACATCCATAAGAAGGCTCTTCACAAAGAGAATTTTCGCTACATCTGCACTTATCAGTTGCTTGGATCAACTCATTACTCAGGTCCTTTAGTAATTTTGACCCCTGAACTACCTTCCCTATATTTTCTTTAAATTCTGAACTTTTTTGATCATATTTTTTTTCAAGTATCTCGTTTATCTTTTTATCTGCATTTTCTATTTCTAAATAATATTTTTTTATTAATTCATTCCCTAAATAAATAGATGGGCAAGCGTTAAACTGACCATTTTGACTATAAAAATTAACATATCTGCTTTTGCATGGCAACGTTCCATTTGGGTAAGATGTTTGATATTTGCTGCAAGCGCCTAAAAATTTTGTTAATTTAAGTTCTGC
Organism: uncultured Methanosarcinales archaeon; assembly: GCA_964605945.1. Classification (GTDB taxonomy): domain Archaea; phylum Nanobdellota; class Nanobdellia; order Woesearchaeales; family UBA9642; genus UBA9642. The sequence goes on along the minus strand of CAZSEK010000091.1, from coordinate 1,609 downwards.
ACAATAAAAATCTTTTGCATAACAAGTAGCATCTAGACATTGAGGAGAACAGATATCAGGGTTGCATCCATTTTCAGGACTTTGGATTAATCTAATCGCGTTATTCAAGATATTAATTTGTGCGGAAACAGCATCGTAAATAATTTTGGTTTCCCAATGCGCCTCAAACAATTCTTCTTCTTTAGCAGAGGACTCTATATTTGGCAACATAAACTCGTAATTTTGGGGATAAGAAATTTTTGATTTTTGTTCATTATCTTTATCATTTTCAGGCTCATATAAAAATATAAGATCGTGAAGAGAATTTAAAAATAGTCCTTGTCCTGTAGTTCTTAATATTGCAGAAGTAATAATGTTTTCTAAATCTTTGGAAACTTTTTCAGTTATATCTACTAAAATTAAATCAGTTATTTTAACAGCCATATCTAAGGATATTTCCCTAGAAACATTGTATGATATTTCTTCAACTATTTTTTTAATTTCTTGCTCTAGGATTAGATCAAAATTTTTGGATATGTTTTCTCTAAGATTTTTTTGGATAATTCCAGAACTAAACAAAAGCAAAGAAAAATCCTCAGCTTGTTTGGAGGTTAGTTCAGCTTCAAGCTCTTTATAAACAATATCAGATAATTTTTTCTCTAATTCATCGCTGATATTAATTGATAGCTCTTCTTTATCTGCCGATAAGAAACCAAGTGTTTCAGGTATATTTTCAGATAAAAAGTTTTCCAATCCAGGCCAGAGACTGTTTGTTAGGCTCAAATATAATGCTTGATCAATTTCATCGGGCAAGAAGCTCTTTAATGTCGAATTTATTCTTTCGAGAATTTCTTTAGAAAAAGCATTATTTAATTCCAAGTCGAACAACTTGTTGATGATATTATTATTCACTAATTCTATAAGTCCGCCAGGCAACACATCTCCAATACTTTTAGAAAAAATATCTTTTATATCCTCGGGAATAAATTCTTTTAATCTTTCAGAGAGCAAATTATTTATTTTATATGGAAATAAATCTGTATTTGATAAAATATCTGAAATCTTTGTTTTGATCTCAGCGCTAAAGGTAATTTTTAGTTCTTCTGGCAATTCCTTAAGCAGTATAACTGACATTGGCTCAATTAATTTAACAGGCAAGTTGGATTTAATCCCAGCATCTCCCTTGAGGCCTTCTACAATGGCATTGGTAATTTCTATTGAAAGCATATCAGACATTCTTTGAGAAACATCATCAGAGAAAGAAGAAATAGTTTCTTTAGTCGCTTTCTGCATAATCTCATTCACTCTATTTATCAATGGTGTTAATTCTCCAAAATTTATTTTTTCAAGAACTTCTTTGGCATTTTCATCCATTATTTTGGCAATCCCGTATGGCGATTGGTTCGTGATAATCATAAATAATTCAAGACGTGAAGAAATATCAATTATATTTTTATTTTCTATTTGTTTTTTGTCAAAATATATAGTAACAGGGTCAAAAAGTGTTTCACCTTGTCTTTCTATCGTAGGGTTAGGCCAACCATGAAAAGTCTCAATTTCAACTTTTTTATTGTTCTCGCTTTGAATCAAATCTTTTCTATCAAAAAAGGTTTCATAATCAATAGCTTCT
>CAZSEK010000090.1:0-3507 GCA_964605945.1 uncultured Methanosarcinales archaeon | reverse complement strand
AGTTCAAATTGGAGATGTTTGTGATGACAGGGAAATTTCTCCTTATATTCGTCAGTGGTTTAAGCATATAAAAAATTCTGAAGAAGAAATAACATACGAAGAATTTCTTATTAAAAAGATTGGGAAAAAAGAATTTAAAAAAATGAAAGGTCATTCTTTAAAAAAAGGAAATGAAATTTTGAAATATTTAGATTCTTTTGGAAAACCAATATTTTTTGTTCCTGGAAATTGGGACTAAAGTTTTGGGAAAACAAAAATAAAAAATCCAGACAAAAATGATTATTTGGATTATAAATCTTGGTTTGACCACTATTTAGGAAAAGAAATAAATCCTAAATTAATTAAGGGGATTAAAAATTTGATAAATTGTCAATTTAAATTAAAAAATTTTAAGGGAATTAATTTTCTTGGTCATGGTTTGCATTCTGGAGTTTTGAAACCACAATTGGTAAAAAAGAAAAGAAAATTTACAAAGAAGCAATATTCTGTTTTGGTTAAGTGTTATAATTCTCTTTTGAATATTTTGAAAAAGGAATATATGAAAAGAAACAAAAAATTTCCAACAATTTTTATTTCACATAGTGTTCCCTATAATACAAAATTAGATATTGGTTTGCAAAAAGATTCTTACGCATATAAAAAACATCTTGGGGCACCTTCTACTTTAGATTTTATAAAAAAATATCAACCTTTGCTTTGTGTTGGGGGGCATATTCATGAACATTTTGGAAAAACAAAAATAGGAAAAACAATTGTGATTAATGCTGGTTTTGGGAAATATGCTCAAGTATTAATTGATTTAGATGAGAATAAGGGAAAGATTAAGAAAATTGAATTTTGTGGAAAGTATAAAAAATCAAAATAAATATTTAAAAACCACGCCATCTTTTTCATTTCATGAACATAGGGGATATTGAATTAAAGTGGCTGGGGCACTCTGGTTTTTGTATTAAGAATTCGCGAGTTATTTATATTGATCCTTACAATATTAAGGAAAGTTCTGAAAAAGCAGATCTTATTTTGATAACGCACAGTCATTATGATCATTGCAGTGTTGCAGATATGAAAAAAATAATAAAAGACGGGACGCGGATTGTTATGCCTGCTGATTGTCAGAGCAAGATTACGCGGTTTGATACGCCGATTCGTATGGAAATTGTTTCTCCTGGTCAAGAAAGGGATTTTGGAGGAATTAAAATTTCTGTTTTACCTGCATATAATACTGATAAACCTTTTCATCCTCAAGATGAAGGTTGGGTTGGGTATTTAATTAAGTTAGATGGTGTTGTGATTTATCATGCAGGTGATACAGATGTGATCCCTGAAATGCAAAAGCTTACAGGCCATAAACAAAAAGACAAAAAATTTATTGCATTACTTCCTGTGGGGGGTAGATTTACAATGACTTTTGAAGAAGCATTCGAAGCTGCAAAAATTATCAAGCCCTCTTTAGCAATTCCAATGCATTATGGAAGTATCACAGGCAGAGAAGAAGATGCAAAAGAATTTGTTGAATTGTGTAAGGCAGAAAATATTGAAGCACAGATTTTGGAGAAAGAATGATGAAAAATAAGTTTGATAAGTATAAAATTCATGATGGGAAATTTTGGATTGTTTATTTACATAAAGATCAAACTGCTCTTGGAAGAATCTATTTGTGGTATAAAGAAAATTCAGAGGATTTGTTAGAAATTTCTTTTGAGGCAATAAAAGAGCTTTATAATTTAGGTAATTTGATAAGATTCTCTCTTAGTAAATCTTTTAACCCAACTATGTTTAATTATCTCTCTTTGAATAATGCAACACCCCACTTACATGTTCATATTATCCCTAGATATTCGAAAGAAATAAAATTCTTTAATGTTGAATTTAAGGATGTTAATTTTGGAAAAAGTTACAAAAGAAATCCTTTGTTTAAAATTTCTGATGAAGTATTAATTAAAATTAGGGATAAAATAAAAGATAATTTAAGATCTGATTAAATAATAAATTGTTTCTAAACCATAGAAATATATATAAATAAAAAAAGCCTCATTTTATTAATATTAATATAAACATCATATAGATTAAATTAATATTCGTTGATGAGGCTAATTCTTTACAATAAATGGAAGTGATTGAATTATTTAAACTTTGCGTTTAAAAACTTCCGCATATAACTGAAAGGAGGTAAAAAAATGGTGTTAGATTTTGCAAGAGAGGCTATAGAAAATGTAGATACACACAGTATCAATTTTGATGAACTTAGAGCTGGAAAAGCAAACATCAAAGTTTTTGGCATTGGTGGATGTGGTTGTAACATGATTACTTGGTTATTTAATAAAGGAATAAGTGGAGCAACTATTATTGGAGCAAATACAGATGCTTTGCATTTAAGTGTTACAAAAGCTGATGACAAAATTCTTATTGGAAAAGAATTGACGCGTGGTCTTGGTGCAGGAGGAAAACCTAAAATAGGTAGAGAAGCTGCAAAAGAGGCAATGGTTGATTTGAAAAGAGCTGTTGCAGGTGCAGATATGGTTTTTGTTGTAGCAGGATTAGGCGGTGGAACAGGAACAGGTGCTGCTCCGGTAATTGCGCAGTTAGCTAAAGAAACAGGTGCTGTTGTGATAAGTGTTGTTACAATGCCTTTTGAATCTGAAAGAGCAAGAATTGACAAAGCTGAATTTGGTTTATCAGAACTAAGAGAAGTTACAGATACATGTATTGTTCTTGACAATAATAGACTTGTAGATATTGCAGGTCAGTTACCTATTGAACAAGCTTTTGCTGTTGCAAATGAACTTGTAAGTACAATGGTTAAAGGAATTGTTGAGACAATTACTCTGCCAAGTTTGATTAATTTGGATTATGCAGATGTTTCTTCAATTATGAAGAATGGCGGTGTTGCTGTGATTGGAATTGGTGAAGCAAATACACAAGATCGTGTTAATGAAGCTGTTAGACAAGCCCTTACTCATCCTCTACTTGATGTGGATTACAAAGGTGCTACTGGTGCTTTAATACATATTACTTGTGGACCTGATTTGAAGCTTGAAGAATTCGATGTGATTGGACGTTCTGTTTCAGAAAATCTTAGTCCAGATGCACAAGTTATAATTGGAGCAAGAATTAGTAAGGACTTTATAGGAAGAGTTCGAGTTATTACAATTATGACAGGAGTTCATTCTCCTTATGTGCTTGGCAAGAATTTTGAAGATACTTCAGTTCCAATTTCAAAAGATTTTTCAGATTTAGGTATAGAAGTTTGGAGATAAATTAAATCTTTGATTTAATTTGATTTATTTTTTAGTGCCCCTGAGGGATTGGGGGCTTTTTTATTTTTTGAAATTATGACAAGTGTTTATAGAAAGATTTATATGTATGCAAATTGTATTAATAGTGTAGTTATCATTATATATTATTGTGATTAATGATAATTCATGGAAAAAGAGATGATAGATGCAATTTCATTAATTAAATCAAGTAAATATAGATATAAACACTTGTCATAATTTCAAAAAATAA
>CAZSEK010000089.1:0-3571 GCA_964605945.1 uncultured Methanosarcinales archaeon | reverse complement strand
ATTAAATCCATATTTTTATTTCAGTCATCTCCGGGCCAAAAAGCGTCGATGAGTTTATCTGCAGGAAAATTACTTTTTTAGATGCGATAACTACCTTTGAAGTCTGCAGTTTTTCTATACTTCTATTATATATTATTGTGTTTCCTTTCACAGAATCGTTAATAATATATGAAAATCCGTATTGAGCAGGTATTAACGGATCTGTTATATTTTTTAGGAACTTTGTGGCAAGAGTCATGTTTGCAGTAATACACGCCTCATCTCCATCACACAAGTATTCTGCATTGTAATAAAACTGCGTAACTTGTTCAGTCAAACTATTTTTTGAATTAGTGATAATTTTTTCATCCATAAGCAACGAATAATACTCGTTATTCAAATCTTCTATGTTGGTGTTCATAAGAAATGTCGCATAATCTTCTGCAGCCTGATAGTTTGTCTGGACTTTAGGGGTATTGTAATGTGAATTGAAGATTATAAGCAGAGAAAGAAAAATTATTGTGCTTCCTACAAAAGCATCGATGATGAAGAAATATGCTTTCTTATTCTTATTTAAATTACTCACAACAGCCAAGATACACCTCTTTTCTAAAATAAATTAAGAACAAGCATATAAAAAGTTTATTGTTTGTATATTCAGAAACATCTTTATTATTAATTTACAGGATTCCAAAGAGCAACTATGATTGTAACAGGCCTGTCTTCATATTTAACTAATTTTGTAACTTTTATCAGATTATCCAACTGATTTAATGTTACTCCTGCATTTGCATAGTATTTTGTATATGGTTCTCCTTCACAGCAGTCAACAAACCATGCCTTGTTATCTCCTGCAGTATACGTTATCTCCCCATCACTATATGTCTTTCCTATAAATGCAGAAACTCCTGCTAATTTATTGTTACATAACGATGCTATATAAACATTATAAAATTCGCATTTATCTATAGAACCTCCTGAAGTATTTGAAGATGTTGTTCCTTCGCATTCTTTGCTGCATCGTCCGTAATAATTAGTACAATCATCATGGCATGTTCCGTTTGCAAGCACAAAATTTATTCCTGATGAAACTGAATATCTGTTTATTGTTGCTTCTATAAGCTGAGTGTCATAACCTGATGCAGATGCACTGAAATAATATGTTCCTGTAGGTGCATTAAAAGAATACGTGCCATCCTGCAAGGACTCTGTTGATGTTTCCAATGTGGGTGCTGACTCTTCATATTTTAAAGGATGAGTAGTTATTTTAGCTCTTGGTACTGTTGCGCCTTCTGTATTTTTTACAACCCCTGTTGCAGTTCCTATGCAATCAGGATCTATACATGATGAACAATTGCCAACAATTTCAGGAATTGCAGCATCCTGAAAATCTTCAGGGCAGACATAGTCTTGTATGTTGCTGCATGAAAAATACTGGGAATCTATTATTACCTGCCCGTAACCTATTGTAGAATTTGGTTCTTGACCACAGACACAAGGTGGTTGATCTATTCCTCCACACTCTGCAAAAACATAATTAATGCTAATTAACCCAAATATAATAAAGAATATCCACATTACCCTCTTTTTCATAAAATAACCTACATCCATCTAATATTTAAAGTTTGTGCTTTGATGGGCAGTAAATGCAGTAAATGTAATTTAAAACAAAGCCAAAATAAAAAAATTTTATAAACAAACAATATTTCTTCAATGTATGGTTGAATATAATGAAGGTATAAAGGCTCTTGAAGAGGAAATCTCTAAGACAAAATACAATAAGAAAACCCAGCATCATATAGGTCTTGTAAAAGCGAAACTTGCTAAATTAAAAGAAAAGCAAGAAGCTCGTTCATCAAAAGGGAAAAAATCAGAAGGGTATGATGTAAGAAAAACAGGAGATGGAACAGTTATTTTAATAGGATTTCCTTCTGTAGGTAAATCCACTCTTTTGAATGATCTTACTAATGCAGAATCAAAGACTGCTGCTTATGCATTTACAACTTTGACTGTTGTTCCTGGCATCATGGAATACAATGATGCAAAAATACAAATTCTTGATGTTCCTGGAATTGTAAAAGGGGCCGCAGCAGGAACAGGAAGAGGAAGAGAAGTTCTTTCTGTTATGAGATCTGCTGAGTTAGCTATTATTATGGTTGATGTTAATGCGCCTGAGCATTATGAAGTCCTAAAAAAAGAAATCTATGATTCTCATTTAAGATTAAATAAAAGAAGTCCTGATGTAAAAATTAAAAAAACAGGACATGGTGGAATAAAAGTTGCATCGACTGTGAAACTTACAAAAATAGATGCTGAAACAGTAAAAACAATCATGCGGGAATTTAAAATAAATAACGCAGATGTTGTTATAAGAACTGATGTAAATATAGATGAATTCATAGATGCGCTTGAAGGCAATAAAAAATACATACCTGCCATTGTTGTTATTAATAAAATAGATCTTGCAACAGAAGAGCAGGTTGAAAGAGTTGTTCATGAATTGAAAGCAGATTTAGCAATTTCTGCAAAAGACAAAATATACATTGAGCAGTTAAAAGAATTGATTTTTGAAAAATTAAATTTAATCAGAATCTATTTAAAAGAACCCGGAAAAGAACCAGACATGGATATTCCCATAATAATTTCAAAATATTCAACAGTTCGAGATGTATGCAACAAACTGCATAAAGATTTTATCTCAAAATTTAAGTTCTGCAGAATATGGGGTAAATCATCCAAATTCCCAGGACAGAAACTCATGTTAGAACATAAAATGATAGACAAAGATGTTATTGAAATACATTTAAGATAGATTTTTACAAGGAAATCTGGTAAAAAGTAGTCAAGGAGGACATGACAAAAATTTTCAATTTTCGAAACATATATAAATAACCTTTCTAAAATATATTAAAATAAACAACGGTGATAATATGGAAATGTGCGCAAAATGCAAAGTCGAGATGAAAAAAGGAACTAAATTAAACTCTGGAAATTCAACATTTCAGGAATATTATTGTTCTGAATGCCACAATAAAATATTGAAGGCAATTGGTGTTAATTAAAATGGCTGATAAAAAAATCAAACTGGATTTTGATCCAATAATCAATTATTTCAAGGCTCTTTCCCAAGACATGATTATCGCCTATTCTGGCATTGCACTAGGTATTGTTCTCATCATTGTTGGTTTGGTTTTGATGTAATTTTTGAATTTCTCCCTATTTTTAAATGTCCTTTTATAAATAAGGTTCTACGCTCGAGTGAAACAGAAAGGTTTAAATAGATATTATAGTATTCTATGATTATTGACTTAACAAGCATTGGGGGGATTATTATGGGTCAGCAAGAAGTTTATGATTTTTTATGCAAAAACAAGGGAAAATGGTTCACAAGCAGAGAGATTTCTGAAAAATTAAAAGTTTCAATAGGCTCTGTAACAATGTCCTTAAAGAAATTAAGGAAGACAAACATAATCAAGTACAAGAACACAGGAAAGAGAAACACTTTCATGTACAAAGTTGATAAGAGATAATTTTTTTCTAAAGTAAACTACTGTGGGCTGAAGCCCACAGCATTAACGTGTAAGCCAGCTTA
>CAZSEK010000088.1:0-3576 GCA_964605945.1 uncultured Methanosarcinales archaeon | reverse complement strand
TCACGGTTTATATTGTTTGGCAATTTGGTTCAATTATAGGTCTTTATTGGATTGTCTCTATATTGTTTTCTATTGCTGAACAATATATGGTAGCGAAAAAAGAACAAAAACAATTGATTTAAAAAATATGTTTAATCAAAACGATTTAGAAAAAATTAAACAAGAAACACAAAATTTTTTTGAGAAAATGAATTTTGATATTGAAACCAAGATTGAAATAAAACAAATAAAAGAAAATGCTATTTCTCTAAACTTAACAACTCAAGAACCGCAGATATTAATAGGCAAAGACGGACAGACATTAATGGATATTCAGCATTTGTTAAAAAGAATTTTAGGAAAAATTTTATATAAAGAGGACAAAGAAGACGACAACGTAGAAGAACACATTTTTATTGATTTTGACATTAATAATTACAAACAAAGAAAAATAGAGTATTTAAAAGAGATAGCAAATGGATCAGCAGATGAAGTTGTTCTAACAAAAAAGGAAAAAATTCTTAATCCAATGTCTAGTTATGAAAGAAGAATCATTCATCTTGAGTTGTCTGAAAGACAAGATATAGAAACAAAAAGCATTGGCGAAGAACCAATGCGAAAAGTAGTGATAATGCCGTTAATAAACCAAAATTAGTCGCAACAGAAATAATTTATAGGAGAAACACAAAGACATTCTAAACAGGCAGGATTTATTTCATCTGCTTTTTTATTTTCTCCACAAAATTCCTCACATTCTTTAATTTTTTCGGCAGAAAATTCATAATTTTTATCAAAGATGTCTTTGCATCTGATTGTTTCAGCGGTTTCAATCTTTGAACAATTATCAAATTCTTTCCTTGATTCTTCCAGTTCTTTGTTAATCTTTTCAGTATTTTCTATATATAAATTATTTATTTTTTCAAAAGAATCATTTATTGTTTCAAAATGACTGTTTATTAAATCATTAATAAATCCCAAATCAGGACAAATTTTCCCCTTGCATTCTTTTTCAATGCATTCAGCCTTACAAAGTGGTTCACATAGGCCATTTTCGTCTCCTAATGAAAAACTATAACAACTTGTGTCAACGCAAACAGGCTGGCAATTTCCGAGACTGCATTCTTGGGCAGCTTTTATCATTTCTTCTGCCGCATTTATTTGGCTAGGCACAATATTATAAATATTTTTCATCTCAACATATACATCATTTAATAAATCAGATGTATTATCTAGGGTTTCGCCAATAGGAATTTTTATTTCACAATTCAATATTTCATTTTCAGCAAAAACTTCTTTTTTTTGATTAATCAAATTAAATCCAGAAAAAATTAAGGTCAGCCCCAAGATTAAACCAATAATTTTAATATAAAATTCCATAATTTTTTACTTGTATTTAGCATTATGATATAAATCTTGAATCGCATATTCAACATCGTAAATTTTTTCATTAATATTTTTTAAATCTGTTTTAGAACATTGGCTTGAAAGAGAACATCCCTTTGGCGCGCATCCATAAGAGAGCTTTTCGCAAAGAGAATTCTCACTGCATTTACACCCATCAACTGCTTGAATTAACTCATTGCTCAAATCTTTTAATAATTTTGACCCCTGAACTACCTTCCCGATATTTTCTTTAAACTCTAAACTTTTTTGGTCATATTTTTTTTCAAGGAGCTCGTTTATTCTTTTATTAGCGCTTTCTATCTCTAAATAATATTTTTTTATCAATTCATTCCCTGAATAAATAGATGGGCAGACATTAAACCAGCCATTTTGATTATAAAAATCAACATATATGCTTTTACATGGCAATGTTCCGTTTGGATAAGATGTTTGATATTTACTGCAAGCGCCTAAAAATTCTGTTAGTTCAAGTTCTTCACAATAAAAATCTTTTGCATAACAGGTAGCATCTATGCATTGAGGAGAACATATATCAGGGTTGCATCCTTTTTCAGGACTTTGAATCAATCTTATCGCATCATTCAAAATATTGATTTGTTCAGAAATAGCATCGTAAATAATTTTAACTTCCCAATGCGCCTCAAACAATTCTTCTTCTTTAGCAGGGGATGCTATATTGGGCAGCATAAACTCGCAACTTTGGGGATAAGAAATTTTTAATTTTTGTTCGCTGTCTTCATTGTTATTTTCTGGTTTATATGGATGCGTAAGTTCGTGAAGAGAATTTAAAAATAGTCCTTGTTCTATAGTTTTTAATATTGCAGAAGTAATAATCTTTTCTAAATCTTTTGAAACTTTTTCAGTTATATCTACTAAAATTAAATCAGTTATTTTAACAGCCATATCTGAGGATATTTCTCTAGAAACATTGTATGATATTTCCTTGGTTATTTTTTCAATTCCTTGTTCCAGGATTAAATCAAAATTCTTGGAGATGCTTTCGTCAAGATTTTTTTGAATAATTCCAGAACTAAACAAAAGCAAAGAAAAATTCTCGGCTTGCTTCAGGGTCAATTCAACTTCAAGTTTTTTATAGAGAATATCAGACAATTTTTTTTCTAATTCATTATTAATATTAATTGATAATTCTTTTTTGTCTGCAGACAAGAAGCCGAGTGTTTCAGGTATATTTTCAGATAAAAAACTCTCCAGTTCAGGCCATAGGCTGTTTGTTAGGCTAAAGCATAGTGCTTGGTCAATTTCATCAGGCAAGGAGTTGTTTAATGTTAAATTTATTGTTTCAAATATTTCTTTAGAAAAAGCATTATTTAATCCCAAGTCAAATAACTTGTTAATAATGTTATTATTTACTAATTCTATAAGTCCGCCGGGCAGCACATCTCCAATACTTTTAGAAAAAATATCCCTTATATCATCAGGGATAAATTCTTTTAATCTTTCAGAAAGCAGATTGCTTATTTTATATGGGAATAAATCTATATTGGATAAAATATCCGAAACCTTTGTTTTTATCTCAGCGTTAAAAATAGTCTTTAGTTCTTCTGGCAATTCTTCAAGCAATATAATTGACATTGGCTCAATTAACTTGACGGGCAAGCTGGATTTAATTCCAGAATCTCCTTTTAGCCCCTCTACAATGGCGTTAGTAATCTCTATTGAAAGCATGTCAGACATTTTTTCAGAAACATCATCAGAAAAAGAAGAAATAGTTTCTTTGGTCGCTTTTTGCATAATTTCATTCACTCTATCCGTAGGTGGCATTAATTCTGCGAAATTTATTTTTTCAAGAACCTCTTTGGCATTTTCATCCATTATTTCAGCGATTCCACGCGGCGATTGATTGGTAATAATTATAAATAATTCAAAACATGAAGAAATATCAATTATATTTTTATTTCCTATTTCTTTTTTGTCAAAATATATAGTAGCAGGGTCAAAAAATGTTTCACCTTGTTTTTCTATTGTAGGGTTAGGCCAACCATGAAAAGTCTCAATTTCAACTTTTTTATTATCCTTGCTTTGAATCAAATCTTTTCTATCAAAAAAGGTTTCATAATCAATAGCTTCTATCGCAGAAGATATCATTATTCCTGCCTTATTCAACTTCAGATAATCACTGGTTATAGAAAGTTGGGCTATCAACATTTTCTTCTGCTCTGCCTTGAGCTCGTT
>CAZSEK010000087.1:0-3605 GCA_964605945.1 uncultured Methanosarcinales archaeon | reverse complement strand
AGCTAAGCTGGCTTACACGTTAATGCTGTGGGCTTCAGCCCACAGTAGTTTACTTAAATCTATACTTTTTTGTTTTCCTTTTAATGAAACCCAAGGAGGATTTCCTATTATGACATCAAATCCGAATCCTTCTTTTAATATTTCATTTTCGTTAAATTGTATTATTTCTTTAAATTTCTCCTGCCAATTAAATGAATTTAATTTTGCTATTTCTTCATCATCCACTAAACTATTTCCTTGTTTTATGTTCTCTCTCAATAAAGGAAGTTTATGTCCTTTTTCAGCAATTTTCAATAATAAATTTAATTGAGCAAATTCTATTGCTTGTTTATCTAAATCCACTCCAAAGATATTATTTTTTAAAATTCTTTCTTTTACAGAATAGGTTGTTCCATCATCACCTAATGTTTTTTGTTCATATCTTTCGTCTTTTTTTGAATGATATTCATTCAAAACATCGAATGTTTTAATCAAAAAAGAACCAGAACCACACGCAGGATCTAAAATTTTAATTTTCTCCGTTTCGTTTATTTTGTGGTTTTTTAATAATTCGCCTAATGTATTTTTTGCAATAAAATCAACGATATATGTGGGGGTATAATAGATTCCTTGACCTTTTTTGTGAGATTTTTGTGTTTCGATATTTTTAGAAATATATTTGAGATAATTTTCATATAAATTTCCTAAAACATCTGCAGGAATTTTACTGAAGTTAATTGGTGTTCCGTCTTCAAAATAATAAAGTTCATTTATAACAAATTCTAAAACAGCATCATCTAAAAATATTTCATCACAAATAGATTTTTCAAAAATCCCGCTGTCGTAACCTCCAACACCCGTTTTTTCATTTTTTATGTCATAATCTCTAAATAGTTCTTTTAATGATTTCCAGATATGTGTATTTTGATTTGTTTTATGAGCATTAACATAAATTTCAAGATATTTGTTTTCATAATCCCTATCTTCACAAGATCTTATGAAAACTAATCTATCCAATATTTTTTGAGCAATTTCTTGTAACAAAAAGTTAGCATTTTGGTTTTGAAGTATTTGTTGATTTTCTTTTTCGTTCTTTTTAATATTATATATTAATTTATTACGTAAAATATTTAATTTTTCTGAAAGTTGTCTATCAATTTCTTTTCGTTTAGGTAATTTACAAGTTTCTTCAGCAAAAGAATAAATTTGTTTATTGATGAAACTTTCCTTGCTCAATAACCACAACTTATCAAACTCTTTTTCTTCTAAACAGGTTTCTATTAAAAGAGGTTTAAATAATTGAAATTTTTCGAAACTTTTTGATTTATCTATTTCTCTATCTACAACATATATCCTAATTTCTATAAAATTAGTAAGAACTGCAAATGAAACAACACTGCTTCTAGCATAACCTATAGCCTGTTTTTGGAAATTTATGTTATCTAAATCAGCAGATACTTTTTTTGCCTCTAAGAAAAATTTATTAACACCATTTAACCTAAATGTATAATCAGGAAATTTACCCGTCTTTTGAGATTTTCTTTTTAGATAATCTTCAAGTGCCTCCCAACCTAGAACTTTTTCGAAAATTTCTTCTATTATTTTTTCAGCGTTTGCTTCTTCTTTTAAAACATCAGAATGTTTATATTTGTTGTATTTCTCGATTATTTTTTTTAACTCTTCTTTCGCCCTGTCTTTTTGTATAATTATCTCTTGATTCATACTACACCAATTATGGTGTATTATATTAATATATAAATATTACGCTAAATTTGGTGTAATGTACATAAAACAAGAAAATAAAGACTTATTGAAGAAAATAAAGCTAATTTCGAATGAAAAAAGATTTTTCATACTACTTTTAACACAAAACACATCATTAAACATAACTGAATTAAGCTCTAAACTCAATTTAGCTTACAATAAATGTGCGGATTATGTTACTCTATTGGCAAAGCACAAACTAGTCACGAAAACAAAGAAAGGAAAAGAAATTTTTGTAAAAAGCGAAGTTATTTTTGAATGCAGCAAAATTGGATTTAAACAATCACATTTATAAACAAATAATTATTTCTTTCTCTATAGTTTCGAGGTATGAAGAACTGCATTGAGTTGCAAACATGCTGTTCTAGCAAATATCGAGGTAGAAAATGGGAATATATGAGACAGAGCCAAAAAAAATCATAGATAACTTGGCATTAGAATTAAAAAAAATAATCAAACAGCCTGAATGGGCTCCATTTGTAAAGACAGGAGTACATAAAGAAAGACCTCCTGCAGATAAAGAATGGTTCTATACAAGAACAGCATCAATATTAAGAACTGTTGCAATGCATGGACCTATAGGCGTGTCTAAATTAAGAGTCAAGTATGGTGGGAAAAAAAATAATGGTTATAAACCTTCAAGCTTTGAAAGAGGTTCAGGCAATATTTTAAGAAAAGCATTGCAGGAATTAGACAAAGCAGGCCTTACAAAACAAGAAGAAAAATCAGGCCACAAAGGAAGAGTAATGACACCTAAAGGACAATCACTATTGGCAAAAGCAGGATTCAAAAAAATAGAAAAAAAAGAATCTGCTGAAACTAACTGAGGATCAAAATGGCAAAAACAAAACACCCAAGCAAAAAAGCAAGATTGGCAAAAGCCAACACACAAACAAGATGGGCGCCATTCTGGACAGTCCCTAAGAAATACGGCAAATCAAGAAAAGTTCACCCAGGAAGACATACAGCAAAAAAGAGATCTTGGAGAAGAACTAAGTTAAATGCATAATCACGAGGTAGAAAATGACAATTGAACGAACTTACAATGTTCCATTAAGAAAAGGTTTCATCAATCAGGCAAGATACAAAAAAGCAAAGAAAGCAGGAACTGTTTTAAAAGATTTTATTGCAAAACACATGAAAACTTCTGTTGACAAAGTATTAGTTGGAAAACACTTGAATGAAGAGATTTGGAAACACGGAATAAAAAATCCACCTCATCATGTCAAAATAACAGTAATAAAAGAAGATGATGGAACAGTAAAAGCAGAACTGATTGGCTTCAAATACGAACATAAAAAGAAAGAGCAGAAACAAAAAGAAACTGAAAAGAAAGAAGAAAAAACAATTGAAGAATCCAAAAAAGAAGCAGAAATTAAGAAGATAAAAGAAGAGTTAAAAGCAGCAAAATCAAAGAAAGCAGAAACAAAAGAAGAAAAGGATTCAGAAGAGCCTGCTGAGAAAAAACCAAAAAAATCTGCTAAAGCAGAATAATTTTTTTTATTTAATTATATTTTTTCTCATCACAATAGTGCCTTCATCATTTGGACCATTAGTGCCAGATATTACTGAAATAGGCACATAATTATTTTTTCCATAGAAGTGAATGGCTTTGTAATTTGCCGCATAAGTTTTTACAAAAATACAATAACATTTATTTTTTTTACACTCATTTTCAATATGAGTTAATAATTCTGTTCCATATCCTTTATCTCTCTTATCGCGTTTAACTCCTATTTCTAAAATTTCACAATTATTTTCAAAAGAAAGATTTTCATTTATTTTTATCGTTATAAAACCTATTGGTAATTCTTTTTCATATAGTCCATAAAAAGTACTGCCCGTATTATAATATTCATTTA
>CAZSEK010000086.1:0-3747 GCA_964605945.1 uncultured Methanosarcinales archaeon | reverse complement strand
TCATCATCCAGGAAAAAATTAGTAGCTAAGACGGAAAAATCAGAAAAAATAATAAAATATGTCTGTACAAACTGCAAATACAAATTTTCAAGAAAAGCATCTCAAACTGTAGAAAAATGTCCTTATTGCGGCAAGCACACAATTGTTGTGGATAATGCATTAGGTGCAGATAAATTACTTAATGATTCAATGGACAAGAGATTTGAAGGTTGGTAGATATTAAGAAATAGCAAAACTTTTTTTACTTTCTTCTTTCTATTTTTTATTATTGCTACCCATTCGCTCTAAACTTTTGCGAAAAGTTTTGAAAACTTTGTTTTCAAATACACTGAAAAGCTTTGCTTTTCATTTGTTTAATCAAAAACAATCAAGGACAACATAAAGTTGTCCGAATTCATATTGCAATTACCCAGAGGGTTACAGGAACGCAGTGACCGTATTCTTGCTGTGCTGATGTTTAATAGAATATCGCTCACCTTAAGGACAGCAATACTTTATTTTCTTCTTTCAATCTTAGTTTTTCCGTGCATATAAGGCATGAGAATTTTCGGGATATTAACCGAGCCGTCTTCATTCTGGTTGTTTTCAAGAATAGCCACCAATGCTCTTGATGTTGCAACAACAGTATTATTTAATGTATGGACATAATTTCTTTCTTTGCCGTCTGTATATTTTATATTTAATCTTCTTGCCTGCGCATCAGTCAAGTTGCTGCACGAACCAATTTCATAATATTCTTTTTTCCTTGGAGACCAAGCTTCAATATCAACTTGGATGTGTTTTAAATCACCTAAATCTCCTGAGCACATCATCAAGACGCGTATAGGAATTTCAAGACTTTTGAAAAGCTCTATTGTGCTCTCTTTCATTTCTTCAAAAAAACCCATAGAAGCATTTATATTATCTTTACATATTACAATCATCTCTATTTTATTGAATTGATGTGTTCTAAACAAGCCTTTCTCATCTATTCCATGAGAACCTATCTCTTTTCTGAAACACATAGAGTAGCTTGTCATCTTAAGAGGAAGTTTCTCTTCAAGTATGACTGAATCAATGAAGCGTCCGATCATAGAATGCTCGCTTGTTCCTATAAGATAAAGATCTTCGTTTTGTATCTTGTATATTTGGTTGTTCATATCATTCAAATCAGTTACATTCTTTATAACTTTATCATTCAACATAAGAGGAGTTTCTATGTATGTGAATCCTTTTTTCACAATAAAATCAACAGCATATCTAATTACTGCCTGATTCAGCAATGCTAAATCCCCGTCGAGAAAATAAAATCCCGTTCCAGACGTTCTTGCAGATGATTCAAAATCAGCAATGCCAAGATTTTCTGCAAGTTCAACATGATGTTTTGGTTCAAAAGTAAAATGTTTTGGTTTTCCTATTTTTTCTTTTTCGACATTTTCAGAAGAATCTTTCCCTAATGGAACAGATTCATGTATAAAATTAGGAATAGCAAGCATATTTTTCTTTAATTTTTCCTCGACAAGAAATAATTCATCTTCTATGTCTTTTATTTTGGCAGGAATTTCCTTGACTTCTTTTAGTGTTGATGTGATTTCTTTTCCTGCTTTTTTAAGCTGGTTTATCTCTTCGCTTAGTTTGTTTCTTTTTGATCTTAATTGCTCTACATCGTGTTTTAAATCTCTTATCTGTGCATCATAGACAAGAACTTCATCGACTAGTTTTATCTTATGATTTTGGAATTTTTTCTTTATATTCTCCTTTACTAAATCCGGGTCCTGTCTTATTAGTTTAATGTCGATCATATGTTTAATAAAGATATATTCTTTATAAAGTTTTTTAGTCCATGAAAACTAAAACAAAAGCAAAAACAATCTCACCAGCGTTCGGAGCAAATCTCACTGCGTTCAATTTTCTCTTTGAGATTTTGCTTTGTTCAAAAGCAAAAACTATTTAAATCGTATTTTCTCATTATGAGAAAAAGGGGTGTAATATGAGAGATATTCAAAATTCTGATGAGTATGAGATAGTTTCTAAAGAAGAGCTTGATGAATTAAGACGAGATGTCGACAAGCTTAAAGAAAATCCTTTTGGGACAACAAAAGAAGGAGAAAATCTTCTTGAGGCAGTAAGGGAGCTTAATAATTCAATTAAAACATTTACATCAATACTTGAGGATGCGCAAAAAGATATCATCGAGGAATATCAAAATTCAAAACCTGCTGAAAAGCTCGATATTATTCTCGATCAGAATGAAAAAATTGCACGTGCCTTGATAAATATCAACGAGACAATGAAACCTTCACAGAATCATGCATTCAAGCAGTCTATTCCTCAGCAAAACTCTCAGACACCTTTTCAGCAGTCGAACACAGTACAACAGCCAAGACGAATGCAGCAATTTCCTGCAAATAATCCTATTCAATTTGGACAGCAAAAACAGATGACTGGAGGACCTTTGCCTCAAATGCAGCAGGCTTCAACAAACCTTCCTTCTTTAGAAGAGGTGCCTTTGCCTCCGTTGGATTCTTCCACTCTTCCTCCATTAGACAATAATTTGCCTAATTTTGCTATGCAGAATCCTCCTAAAAAAAGAGGATTTTTCGGATAAATTATTTGTGATAAAATGATTGACTTAAATAAAGATGCATTTTCTCATTTGGTTCTTTCTGCGCATAGATTGAAAAAAAATAGTTCAAAAAAGAAAAGTTTGCCAATCATAAAAAATTCTGAAGAAAATTTTAAAGAAAAAAACATCATTAAATATCCTATAAAACAGCAGGCAGAAGAGGAAAATATAGTTTCAAGGGTAATAGACGAACTTCCAAGACTTCCTAAAGAGCCTCCAAAAAACAAATCAAGAAAAATCCTTATTGTGAAAAAACAAAAAGAAAAAATAGATGAGAAAGTTTCAAAAATAATAGAAAATCCGGAATTAAAATCACTTAAAGAAGAGATTGAATATGTTGAAAACTTGTTTAAAAAATTAAAATTAAAAGAAAAAAATAAAGAACTATTGTGGAAAATAGAGAATAAAATAATTGAACTGAAAAAACAAGTACAGGAAAAAAGTTATGTGTAATTATTTTTATAAATCTCTTCCCATCACTGTTTTTCTGCTGTTGGCTTCTGCTCTTTTCAAAGCATCCTGTATCATTTGTTTTGCTTTTTGATTAAGTACTTCTGCAAAATCTCCTGAAACATTGTAGCTTCCTACTAGATGTTTTATCTGTGATTTTACAATTATGCTGTCGTGAGTCATTTTACCACCTCAATTTAAATAAGAATGTAATCTATTTAAATGTTTTTAATTTAAATTAATTATTCAAGAAGTTTTATTATTCCGTGCTCTTCGATGATGAGTCCTTTTCTTTTTAATTCATCAAGTTTTTGCTCTGAATATTTATTTATGAAATCAACAGAATCAATTTGTTTATGTTTTCTTATAAATTCTATTATTAAACTGTCGTCAGAAATATTTTGTTTCTTATTTAATTTTATTTTTAAATTTTCTTTGTTTTCTGGAAGTATATTATTTTTTTCAATAAATTCCTCGACAGCAATGATGTGTTTGCATTTCTGTCCTGAATTTTTTAATCTCATGATGAAATGGATGCAGCTGCATGTTTTACTTCCTAAATCAACATCATAGAATTTTCCTTTTTTTGATTCTGACTCAACATGAAAAATATTTTCACTTTCCTCATCTTGTTTTATTTTCATTACATCTGTCTCAAGGATACCCAATTTTTGAAAATTGGGAGGAATTGA
>CAZSEK010000085.1:0-3822 GCA_964605945.1 uncultured Methanosarcinales archaeon | reverse complement strand
TAAAAGAAATAGGAAAAAATGATTTAGACATGGAAGCGATTGCAGATTCGCTTGCTCCAACAGGTGTTTCAGGAAATCCTCCTGAACAAACAGCATTTCCATTCAAAT
Source organism: uncultured Methanosarcinales archaeon (assembly GCA_964605945.1). Classification (GTDB taxonomy): domain Archaea; phylum Nanobdellota; class Nanobdellia; order Woesearchaeales; family UBA9642; genus UBA9642. The sequence goes on along the minus strand of CAZSEK010000085.1, from coordinate 3,714 downwards.
CAATGAACTTATCTAATTATCCAAATCCAGCAAGAGAATATTCAAATATAAAATTTATTCTTCCTAACAATGGAAAGGCAACTGTTAAATTATACAATATAACAGGACAGAAATTAGATGAGAAAGTAATTGATGGAAAAGAAGGACCAAATATTATTAAGATGAACTTATCGGATTATTCATCAGGAACATACATGTATAGAGTACAAGCAGGAAATTTATCTTCAACAGGAAGAATATCTCATATGAAATAAATTTATTTTTTCAAACAATCCAAACTTCCGAAGAATTCGATGGCGCAGTCTTTGCAGTAATAATCAAGAGAATCTTTTATGTGATAAATTCCTTTTTCTTTGCACATGATGCATTTTTTGCTTTCTTTCTTGTTTTTATTTTTGAGTTTAGTTAATTCTTTTTTTACTTCTCGTTTTACATTTAAGGTTTTGTCTGCTCTTTCTTGTTCTTTCAATTCCCTTAATGATCTTTTAAGGCGGTCTTCATAATCTTCTTCTGTTGTGATTGTGATTCCATTTTGCTTTAACAATGCTGTTGTTACGCCATCTCCTTTTTTAAATTTTTTAGAAATTTTTCCGTCATAATATTTTCCACATGCGCATGATGGGCTTTTCTGTTTTAATATCGCTTCTTTAATATTTAATAGTTTTGCAATCTTTAAAACTTCTTCTGCGCCTTGAATAAATTCTTTTGTAACATCACTTTTGCTCTGCCTTCCAAAACATCCAGTCCATCTCCGTTTTTTAATTCGGCACCTTCTCTGGGTGTTGGTAAACCTCCAAGCTGTTCAGGACAGACAGGGATAAGCACTTCTTTTTTCGATAGTTCAAGAATTTCATCATATTTTTTAAAACTTCTATCATATCTGCATTTTATTCCAAGAAGACACGCGCTGCATAATTTCATTTGTTTATGAATTCATTATGATTTAAAAATTTATTTGAATATACGCATTATTGCCACAACCCACTCGCTTAATAGCAGTTATTAATTTATATCACAATTCTCACTTCGTTCCAATTTCACTCTGTGACATTCATATTGCAATCTTCTTGCGATATCAATTATTCAAAACATATGCGCTCGCTTTAAGGGTGGTAGCAATAATAATATTTATTCTAAATCAAAACAAATCAAAACATATTGTCATTTAATTCTCACTGTCGTTCCAATTTCGCAAGCGACATTCCAATCTGTTTCACTATGAGCGAAACATATTTAAAGCAACTATTATTCTCTTATTTGAATGGCATTTAAAAATAAAAACAGTGCGGGCGGAGAAAATTCAGAGAATCCTGAGGAGTTTACAAGAGTAAGAACTCCAAGAGGAAAAGAGCTTCTTGGAATATTGGAGCAAAGATTGGGTGGAAGCAGATGCAAAGTAAGATGCCTTGATGGAAGAACAAGAAACTGCAGAATTCCTGGAAGATTAAAAAGAAAACTCTGGGTAAGAGAAAATGATGTTTTATTAATTGAGCCATGGGAGTATGGCGGCGATGAAAAAGGAGATGTCATTTTCAAATACAAACCAAACCAGGTTTTATGGCTTAAGAATAACGGATTTTTAGACAAATTACAGGACTTGGATGAATTTTAATTTTTGAATTATTTTTCTAGAAGTTATTTTGATTTATTATTTATGTTCTTTAATTAATCTTTAATTTTTTTATTTATTTTTTCTTGATTTAGTTTTTGTCGTGGATTTTTGTTTCTTTGAACTTGTTTTTGTTTTTCTTATCTTTGAAATTTGTTTTTTCTTTTTTGACAAGAAAACATCTTCTTTCATTACAATGATAATCATTAATATTGCACCTATAACAATCAGCGAATCTGCAATATTAAATACAGGCCAGAATTTAAAATCAATGAAATCTATGACGTGTCCTAAAAATATCCTATCTATTAGATTGCCTATAAGTCCGGATACAATCAAAAGCAACGAAACTTTGGGAAATCTGTCATAAAATACAATAATAAGTCCGAGAATTATAAGAGAAAGCCAGATGAGTAAAGTATTCATGTTCTGAAAAATACTAAATCCTGCACCTGTGTTTACAATATACTTGAATGCAAGAAGGCCATAATCTATATTTTCTTTCAGATTCATCGCCCAGAGCTTTGTCAACCTGTCTGCGATGAGAAAAGCAACAAACAGAAATATATATCCATATCCTTCAGGTTTAATACCATCTTCTTTGTGTTTGCTGCGTTTGTTTGGTTTGTTCATTTTGTGCTATTTTTTCTATTGTTACAATTCTTTGGTTCATTGCATCGAGTTCGGATTTTATTGCATCAAGTTTCAATGATATTATTTGAATGTCCTTTTGCAGTTCTGAAGATTGGTCTTGCTGTGATGAAATTGGCGTAAACTGCTGTTGTGAATAATTTTGCTGTGACGAGGGAAAACCTGATTGTGAACCAAATTGATGATTTTGACCTTGACTCTGGTTGAGATTCATGTTTGGTGTGTTTAAAGATTCATTGAATGAATTCTCGTGTGGAGGAAGCCCAGGATTCATATTTGGAAGTCCAAGAGCTTGGTCAGAATTTGGAAGTCCTGCAGGAGAATTTAGGTCAGGCATTTGTATGTCAAGTCCTGCATTATTTGGAGTTATCAAATTCTCTGATCCTTTCCAAAACATCAATTTGTCTAAAAAACCCATCTCACACCTCTTTTATATTGAATATTGATTATAATAATAGTATTTATATCTTTCGATTATTTATAGATAGCCCTGTAACTTGATTATTTTCTTTCTCGTTATTTTCATTTCCTGTTATCCCTAGTTCGTCAGCCATGAATTCAGGGATGTATTTTATTGATTTAAACAGGAATGTTTCATCATATATTTTTATTTTTTCAGCTCGTATTTCTTTAATGAACTCTTTTGAATTTTTAGGATTGAAATAATAGTCTATTATTGATGCAAAAAAATATCCTTTTATATCTTCCTGTTTTGCCAGGCTAAACCTGTATCTCATCTGATCAATAGGGATATTTTGTTTTGCAGACATTAGCTGGGCAAAATCCTCTCTTGCATCACTGCTTAATACAATTAGTTTTGCCTCTTCGTTTGTAAGATTTGTCTGATTATCAATTTCGAACTGGTAATTGTCAGCATCATCAAATGTCTCTAATGAAAAAACAATCAGTTTATAATTTTCTTTTTTTATCTCTGATATTTTATTCTTTTCATAATCTTTTTCCATGTCTTTAAGAACATCAAAACTAATCATAACAAACCTGTCTTGTCCGGATGCTTTTGGATTGAACTGTATTCCTGAGAGCAATGTTGTATGGTCATACAAAAGAAAAGTGCTTGTCGAGTTTGAGAAATTATTTTTGAAATCAATAGAGTCTTTAATCAAGAAATATCCAAATAGGATTGTTAGAATAAAACATAAAAATAATGTTATTTTGATTAAGTTTATCAGCCAGCCTAATTTGAGAAAATTAATCACCATTCGGAATATAATTCCAATAAGGATTAATACGACGATTAAAATAATAATAGTCCATAACATTTTACACCCCTGATTTAACTAATATATATTATGATTTATATTATAAGTTATAGTCTATTGTTTTAATGCTTCTTTTTATAGTTTGTTATTTTAGAGCGCAGCACAGACTTAAACTCTAGCGGATGTGGGACAAAATTAGTTTTTATGCTAACCAGCATAAATTATGCCATACGA
>CAZSEK010000084.1:0-3828 GCA_964605945.1 uncultured Methanosarcinales archaeon | reverse complement strand
ATGGGACAATCGGAGAGGGCATAGAAAATTTATCAAAAGAAGAACATGATAGAGACAAGTATTGTTTTGAACATGCTAATGGTATTGTTCACAGGGGTCCTGATCTTGAAATTGATTATTACAGAAACCATGGATATAAAATAACCTGCCCAACTTTGCACTATGTAGATTGCTGTAATAAAGAATTTTTTGTAAATAGAAATGTAAAAAAACTATCAGATGAAGATGGTGAGTATCATTTAGTAGGTATGGGGGGCGGATATTCCTCAGTTCATGCTGTATCTTTAGCTAGAAAAATAGCTGAACAAAAAATACATTTTCACTTATATTTTGTGCCCTACTCTTTGATAAGTCCTGTTGTCTTCAAAGAATATCAAAAACTAAATAAAACCGAAAAATATTTTCATTTAGAGAAAGCAGTACCATTTGATAAAGTTCCGAAGGAGATAGCTAAACATGATTTCGGTACTCTTATAGTTCCCCCTGAAATTCTGAATAAATATCCCATAGATGCTCTAAAAGTTGTAATCAGCAATAGAATATTTACCTATCTTGAGTCGAATTTGCCTATTATTCTTAATAAGCGTATAGAATATATGAAAAAATTTATAGAAGAACATAATGTTGGTTTTTCAGTAAAAGATGAGGAAATAGACAATTTGCAGAATATAATTAAAAAGTATGATTATAAAGAACTCCAAAATAATGTGCTCAAGGCAAGAGAAAAATTGTTGATAAATAATTATGCGGAAAGATTAGTAAAATTTTTTGACACTATTACTAAATAATTCTGAAAATATTCAAATTACGTTTTCTTTTGAGAATATACCAACAATGTAATAATAGTCATATTCTGCCTTTCAACAAATTACGGATTTTTCGATTTATATAAACTTATATACTGTTGCCCTCTGCCAAAAGCAGGAATAAACGATTTATATTTTGAACTTATTGGTTCAACAATGTAATCATTCTTTTTAATAATTTCTTGAATTTCTCTAATTGCGTTTATTATTTTTATATCTGTATTAACTAAATTCTTTAACATTAATCCTAATATATCAACAATGTTTTTTTCTTTTTCGGTTTCATCAAATTTTACTATTTCATATATTGTTGACATTGTTTGTCTGCATAGGTATAACAACTTCTCATTTTCTTCTTTTGTTCTATTTGGAGTTATCACTTGATAATGGAGTAAATTATGTTTTTTTACATCAAATTGCTCTATATAGTATTGATTAAATTCTTTAGGAGTATGTGGTAATACTTTATACCATCGGTAATCCGAAAAAATATTCGGTGACGATGTATGATACACATAATAGTTATATTCAAAGAACTCTATGCATTTTTTTAAAGAAAAATCAAAATTAAAATGTACAAAACCAAATAAACAGTCAGCACACCAATCTTCTTTAAATCTGCAAAATCCTTCAAGTGTATCAAGATGGCTTCCAAAAGCTTCGACTGCTATTTGTACTTTTTTTGAAAAATTTTCTATATCTTTTGTCAATTTGTGTGCAATAAAATATCTTATTATCTCGAAAAATATGGATATTTCATCTACACATGTCAGGACAAGCACACCCCCTTCTTTTAATAGAAGATCTAATTTTGTAAGAATCTCTTCTTTGTTTCTCATACCGGGGATCATTCCTTCACAAAGGACAATATCATATTGTTCATTTGTAGAAAATTCTTCTATCGTTGTATTTACAATTTCTATTTTTGCATCCTTAATATGCTGTTCCTTAAACAGACTGCTCATATGCAATACTCCTCTTGGGTTTGGCTCTACCAGCACATATCTGGAAGGATTCCATTGAGCAGTTACAATAGAGTTATAACCACTGCCCGGGCCGACTTCCAACACCTTCTTGCCAATAAAGCTTGCAGGTAACAACCCTAATGTTCTATATAATGCAGTTCTTCTGAGAAAATGACTTTTAATATCGGAAATATCCTGCCTTACAGGCGATATCTTATGTTTTATATAATGTTCGAGGTATTCACTTTTTCGACTAGAGTTTCTAGACATTAGTATCACTCCTTAATCTGATCAGATATTGGATTTTCCTTGTTAGAAATTGATATCGGATGCATACTTTTATCAATTGAGCAACGCTTTTAGAGAGAATTACCCTTAAGGGGACATCAATTCACGTATTCCTTCCGTTGTATCTGACAAATTATCTATATTCGCGAGCACATTATTTGCAAGAATAACTGAAACATGACCACGCTCATTCCTGATTTTTTTTGCCAAGTTTGCGCTAAAATAAGTCGGAATTGTCTCAATACCTGCTTTTGTTGCTTGTTTTACAATTTTACTCAGTAAGTACCTGTACTGTCTCACAAGTAATACTGAGTTATGCTTCAGTATTAATATACCCATCCTTCTCCCAAAATCTATTACAAAATAATCTTTCTTGAAATTTTTAAAATATGCTGAAATCATGTATAATTCGAGAAGTTTGTTTTTGAAGATTATTTTCTTATCAGAAAATGAAATTGGGCGCATACTATATGTTCCCTATATTATTTTATTTTGTAATTTTTATTAATCAATTTAAAACTATCTTCAATGAATGTTAATATTATTCCAATTGTATCTACTATTTTTGAGGAATCCAAGCTATTATAGATAGACCGCGGTTCTATAAACTTAAAATCTTTAATAGAACATTTCTGAATAAGAGAATCATCAAATCCCAAAAAGTTTGCGAATCTTATTAACGATTCATACCTGCTTAATGTTTCTGGTCCACCTAAATTAAAAATCCCATAATGTTTTCCCGAAACCAAACTATCTAAAACATGAATCACGTCTATAACAAAAAGTGGGGAAATGAAATTATCCACTGCTGAAGAAATAAGTTTATGCTCAAGAAGAGAATCTAACCCCGAAGTGAATAGTGTTTTATCCCCTCTTTCTACACCATAAACTTTGGTTAACCTGAGAATAATATATCTTTTAAAATGTTTTGTTATATAACCTTCAACAGTTAGTTTTTGTCTTCCATACTCTGTAATTGGGCATGTTTCATCTTCTTCCTTATAGAATTTTTTTGTTCCATTATATACCATATCTGATGATAAAAAAATAGGAATAGTATCTGTTTGTATAAAATTCTCTAAAAGCTTAATAGTATTTGTCACATTGATTTTGTACGACAAGTCTCGATTGATTTTGCACTTATCAATCTTAGTTATTCCATTACAAAAGAAAATATGAGTTAAATTATTCAGTTCTAATATTTCTGAAAAATCTGGATCACTAAAATCAAGATAAATTCCATCTCTTTCGGAGCTTTCAAAAGTTTTAGAATAATATGTCCCTTTTACATCTAAACCTTTACTTTTAAAGTAATTATACAATTTGTTGCCGATAAATCCGGATGCACCGATAATTAAAAACATAAAATATCACATCTTCTTTTTACAACATCCTATCACAATCAAATAATGTGCCATTGGAAGAAAACCAGTATGAATCATTTCATCATTTTGTGCAAACATAAATACATTGTGAAAGTTTTTTCTCATCAAATTTTCAAGTCTTTCTGCATCGTACATGTTTACATGGGCGTCATCAACTACTTTTGATGAGTATTGTCTGGATGTAATATTTGGGGTTCCTACAACTGTAGTTCCATGTTCGTTCAAGTTTTTACAGATGGTGGCTAAGAGAATATCCTCGTTTTTCTTGGAAATATGTTCAATAACATCAAAGGCAACAACAGCGTCGGATTCTCCATACTTTTTCCCAAGAAAATTATCGAATTTAAATGAAAGCTTTTCATTGGTAAGATTATTATTTGCCCA
>CAZSEK010000083.1:0-3922 GCA_964605945.1 uncultured Methanosarcinales archaeon | reverse complement strand
TTTCTGATGAAAATGTTGAAGAAGAATAGAGTTTAAGTTGTTTCTGTTGAAGAGGAGATTGAAATTATATTGAAAAAAATAAATTTATATATGTCATATTCTAAAGAACATATGGACAAAAAAGCCCAGATAACAATTTTTATAATAATTGGGATTGTTATTGTTGGAGCAGTTATTAGTGTTTTTGCTTTTAAGAATAATTTAAAATTAAAATTTCTTAATCCAGAATCTGAAAAAATTCAAGTTTTTGTAGAAAGTTGTATAGAAGATGTTGGAAAAGAAGTTATTTATGAAATTGGACAAAAAGGGGGGTATTATTTTCCTCCAAATTTTTCCACTCTGACAGGAATTCCATATTATTATGCCAATAACACAAATAAGATGCCTTCTAAAAAACAAATTGAAGAAGAAATATCTTTTTATGCAAGTGCAAAATTATTTTTTTGCACTAAAAATTTTGTTGATTTTCCAAACATGGAAATAGAGCAAGGGGAAATAAATGTGAAAACAATTATAGAAAATGATAAAGTTGTTTTGGATGTGAAATATCCTCTAAGCATAATCCAAGAAAAAAACACAATTCTTATTCAGGATTTTAAAAATATTGAAATTCCAGTTAGATTAGGTATTGTTTATGATTCAATTGAAAAAATAATTAATGAGCAATTAGATTATGAAAGCATTTGTTTAAGTTGTATTTTAGAAATTGTTCTTGAAAATGATTTATATGTTGATTTGTTAGATTATGATGAAGAAACAGTTATATTTATTTTCAGGGATGAAAATTCAAAAATTAATGATGAAACTTTTGAGTTTGTATTTGCTAATAAATATGATATACAAGAAGAATGAAAAAAATATTGATTTTTAGTTTTGTATTTATTTTGTTAATTGTGAATGTTCAGGCAAGTGCACTTTCTGCTTTATGGAAACAAGGAATTAGTGCTGCAAACCCAGAAGCAGCAAAAGTGATTAGTGCAGCTGATAGAATTATGGAAATTCAATCTTTAGCACAATGTGCAACAGGACTTGGAGCAGCTGTATGTGCAGAGCAAATAATAACACAAAAAGCAATGGGACAGGTTTATGGGGAAGCTATAAAAGCAGCAGATCCTGAAATTCAAAAAATTATTTCTGTTTATCAGCAACTTGATTTATATAAACAAGCTGGTGCAGAAATTATAGGAGAATTAAAAGTTAATGAAAATGGGGAGATTGAATCGGGAATCATACAATTTAATAGTGAGAAAGAAAGTGAAATAGGAAACCTTATTGGGCCTGACTTAGAAGTAAAAGATTTTATTGTTAATGGTGTTGAAATTGAAAAACAAGGCGATACAACAAAAATAACTTTTGTAGATGATAAAAAAGGCAAAGTATGTGCTAAAGGGGTTTGTTTTGAAAATATCCAATCTCAATCAACAGCAAAACATCCAACATATATTGAAATTGATAAAGAGGGAAACATTGTCAAAGCAGATTTTACAACAGGTGAAGGTGGTGGGACTTATACTTTAGGAGGGAGCACTTTTGAAGTGCCGGGCAATTCAAGGGTTGAATATGGGATATGGTCTAAGATTCCACAAGTTAGTTGTAGAGAAGGTGCAGAAATAAAAAAAGCTCCAAAGGGAGAAGTGACTTATGAAGGAAAGAATATTAAACTACCTGATGAAGTTAATATAAAGAACGGTATTGTAAAAATAAAAAAAGAGGGTTATTTAGTTCAATCTGGAGAAGTTATATATAAACAAAATTTTTTTGAGGTATTTAGGCAAAACGATGAAGTTCTTATTGTTACTGACCCACATAAAGATATGTCAAATTATGAAGGGCATTGGATAAGACAAACAAAAGAAAAATTAGTGATTCAAAGTTCTAAAACAGCAGGCGATATAAAAATAGATTTTCTTGAAAATCATGAAATTTTGAACATAAACAAATATGATAAATTGTCAGTATTAATACTTGGCGGGGATGGTTTGATTTTTGAAAAAAGAGATAAAAATATTCCTTTAGTAAAGCATCAAAGTGTAGGTTTTACAGATTCAAACTCTGCATATACTGAGATTCATAATGATGGATTAGTTTTAGCTTTTAGCGAAGGAAAAAAACTAGTAAAATATGAAGAATTGACTTTAGATACAATTCGCTTAGGAAAATATCAAGCTGTTGCATTTGAATTAGAACCTGATTCTCAGTCAATAGGAGGTAAATTAAAAATAAACTCTAATAGTCAAATTTCAATGTTCTCAAAGGATGAAAAAGAAAGAGTGATATTTAAAACACAAGGTTTGTCAAAATTATTGCAAGAAGGATTAACAGAAGAACAAATAAATGAAAGAATAAAAGAAATAGAAAAAGTGTCGGGAGAATATGCAACAATTGTAGTAGAAGATTATTTGCCAGCAGCATTACAAGCTGGATTAAGTTCAGATCAAACAACAAAATTAATCGAGGATATACTTAAAGAGGGTCATCGCCCAATATCTATTCTTTCGGTGGATTTGCCAGCAACATTGCAAGCAGCATCATGGGCGGGATTAAGTTCAGATCAAACAACAAAATTAATAAAAGAAGTAATGAAAAAATTTCCAGAAGATTTATCTTCAAGTTTAAATACAAATTTGCCTAAAACACTAAGAGAAATATCTTATTCTGGATTAAGTTCAGACCAAATAATGGAGTTAATGACAGAAACAATGGAAGTGTCAAAAACCACTGATTCACTTACAGGAAATTTGTTAGTATCTTTAAAAGAGTTTGATGGAACAAATTTTGAAGATGTTTTAAAAGGAGCTGTCACAACAACAAAATATCTCCCATATTATAAATTTTCAAATTTAGCTTCAGACTTGGACATCAAATATGTAAATATCCAGGATAAGGAAAGTTTAGCAAAAGAATATGATAGAGCACTAAAATCTTATTTAAAAGGAAATCCAAATCCTGATGCATCTACAATGCAAAGAGCAGCTGTTGTGTTAAATACAATTCATAATAATGAAGGAGTTCTTGAAGGCAAAGATACAATGAGGGAGTATATAACAAAAGAATTAATGGACTTTGAAACTAGATATATAATGATAGCAGAAGCTAATCCTGATTTATATCAATCATCATTTAGATTAATATATGACAATTTGCCTAAAGATTTAGTAAAAGAAATAAAAAACAAAGACCCTTTAGGAAAACACCAGGTAGATTTTTTAATACAAATTGCGGAAAGAGATGAATTAAATAATTTATTAGCTCAAGACCCGAATTTTTTTAGGGATGTGATTGATAAAGGCATTAGTAATCTTGAGATAGAAACATTGGTTCTGAGCCCTTATGGCGGATACGAGTCTATTGGCAAAGAACCTTTACAATTAGAAACTACTGCCTCACTTGCAAATACTTTTATTGAGTTTTATGAAAATCCAAAATATTCAAATGAAAAAGATTTTTTTGAGAAGAAATTAATTGACCTCTACAAAAATGCAGATAGTTTGGATGATAAAGCTTCATATGCATATTTAATTAAATTAAATGAAAAAAGCTCTAATAATGAATTTAAGCAAATATATGAATCTCTTCCAGAACTTCCAGAAGTGATTGTTCCAAAATATGCTGGAGAGGTATATACTGCGAAGCAATATTTTTATCCTGATGAAAATTGGTTTGAAATAACTAAAAATGATTATATAAATCCAAATGGAATATATAAATTTAATATTGTAGAAGAAACAAAAGATACTACAATATTAGAAAAGAAGATAGAAAATGGAAAAACATTAAAAATGATTTTAACTAAAGATAATTCTGATGCAAGTGATGTTTTAAAAGATGATGAAACAATTCTTGTAGTTCATAGAGGGCATAGCTATAATTCAATAGAAACATTTGAAGGAAGTTCAAATAAAGAAAAAATTATTATTGACGG
>CAZSEK010000082.1:0-3977 GCA_964605945.1 uncultured Methanosarcinales archaeon | reverse complement strand
GTTTTTTCATTCGTGGAGAAAGCTAGTGACCCCGGTTCGAATCCGGGCGGGGCTACTTATGATTAACTATAAAATAAGGAATACTCAAAAATGATTAGGTGAGAATTCTGTCGAAAATTAAGTGAATCTTTTAACAGAAAAAGAATATTTATATAGTATCTTTTATGTATTAATATATGAAAAAAGAAGTGATAGTTTTACTTTTGTTAGGAATATTATTAGTTTCACCTTTAGTCTTGGCTCAGGAACAGACCCAAACTTATTCTGGTTTTGATAGATTCATTGATAATATTAAATTGGTTTTCTCAGGAGGAGATAAAAAAGTAATGTTGGCTTTAGAAATTAGGGAAAAAGAACTTAATTCGGCAATAAATAATTTAAACTCAGGGGAAGAAAATAAAGCAAAAAAAGAAATAGAATTTGCTATTAATATGCTTAAAATTGTTCAATCAAAAACAACCCCTAAAATAGCAGATGATGTTAAAAGTAATATGGCAGAAACAGAGTCTAAAATAAATGAAAACTTAAATTTAGAATTTTTTGAAAAATATTTAACAGAAGAACAAAAAACAAAATTGATTATAGAACATTCTGAGAAAATTCTTGAATATTGTGAAGAGCTTGCTAAACAAGATTATGAATTAATGTCAAATGATGAAAAATGCCAGAATAATGCACCTGATTGGCTTGAAGATGAAGTAAATAATAGGATAGAAGAAGTCCAAAAACAAGATTCTGAAGAAATAAAAAAGCAAGTAGAAATTAGCATGACTAACCCCAAAAATGCGGATTGTGGTGAAATTTCTTTAACAGGTGAAAGAGCAAATTGTGAGAAATTTAAAGCATTAGCAGTAAGGTGTGAATTTCAGAATGATGAGTCTGCATGCAAAGAAATAGGAATGTTCAAAGATGTTAAAAATAATGAAAGAGAAAATTATGAACAAGAAATTTTAAATAAATATGTTCCAGCAGAATGCACAGAAGCAGGGATTAGGGACGGAGAAGAATGCAAGAAGTTTATTATTACGTTGTATAAACCTGTTTCAGCGTGTATGGAAAATGGTCAAATTTTAGATGACGAAGCTTGTGGAAAAAAGCTCGTTAATGAAGATAAAATCCCTCAAGAGTGTATTAAAAATGGACAACCTGTTTCCCCTGAAGAGTGCGAGAATGTTATGAAAGAAAAATCAAAACCTTCTGATGAAGAATTTAAATTAATGTCTGGTGAATGCAAAGAAAGAGGGGTTTATGATATTGAAGCATGCGATGAAATTGTTAATCTTCCTCATCCTTGTAAAGATGCTGGGTATTATACAAAAGAAGAATGTGAAAGTTTTACTTTAAATCAAAATCTTCCACAAAAGTGTATTGAAGCAGGAGCATTAACTCCTGAAGCATGCGAAAAATTGAAACTTCCTGAAAAATGTCAAGGACAAGCATTTTCAAATGAAGAATGTGAGGCAGTTTTTATCAAAGAGAAAATGCCTTTAGAATGTCAGGAATCTGGAACTTATAATTTTTTCAAATGTGCTAAACTTTTGTATGCAGAAGTTTCTGATATAAGCATAGAAGGAGAAAGTGAGTATCTTGAAAAAAAAGGGATTAGTTCTGATGAAATTCCAAACGTTTGTTTTAATGGAGATAATTTTGTTAGAAGTATGGATTGTGATGAAGCATTAATTAAAAAATTTGGGATTATGCTTCCTCCTCCTGTTGAAACATCAACTATTCCTCAAGAATGTATGAAAGGTGGAACCCCTGTTTCCCCAGAAGAGTGTGAAGAAATTTTAGGAAATGAGATTATACAAAATGAATTGCAAGATGCTATTCCAAAAATCTGCCAAGAAGCAAATGTTGAAACTCCTGAAAAATGTGGGAAATTATTAGAAGAACAAAGGAAAGACCAAGGTATTGGAATAAATATGCCTGAAGAATGTATTGGGGTTGATGTTGAAGAATGCAAAAAAATTATGGGAGAAAAAAATATTACAATAAATGAATTAGAAATTAATCAAGTGGATGATAATCTGTGTGAAGAAGGAGAAGAAAATTGTAAGAATGATGATCTAATAAAAGAGGGAGTTCCTGATGAATGTGCAAAATTAGGGGTGTATGATAAAGAATCTTGCAGTTTGATTATGTCAAAGATTAATGCTGAAAGAATAAAAAATGGAGATAAAGTTGTGATAGATGACGACGGCAATACAGGCATTATTACAAATGACCAGATTAATCAAATTGTAGATGATGCTGATAAAAAATTAGATAATATAAAACCAGACACTACAAAAGCAAACGATATAAAACAACAAATTGATGTTATAGGCAATTCTATTAACACAATAGATAAACCTTCAAAAACTAAAGACAATGAAGATGTAACTCCTGCACCGAATATAGTTAATGATGGTGTTGCTCCAGGACCAGACGGAATTGTAGGTGTTATAGTTCCTGAGCCAAGGGATAATAGTCCTCCTTCGGATTCTGTAGATAATTCTGTTGAAGGAGATTCAAGTGAATCAAGTTCATCTGAAAGTTCCTCGGAAACTTCAAGTGATTCTGGTGGAGATAGTGGAATGACAGGAGAAGTTATTGGAATCAACAATAAAGAATCATTTTTAGGGAAAATTTTTAAACAGATATTTGGAATATGAAAAAACAAGAAAAAGAACCAGTAAAAGAAATTGGCGTTTGGAATGTAATTTGTTGGGCATTTGTAGGTTTAGCAGTATTATTTTCTATTTTTTCAGTAGTTGTAACGATTAAAGCAGGACAGATATTGATGGGACTTCTTTTTTTGATTCCTGGAATTTTTGCAGTTGTTCCAAAAAAATATCTTAGAATTAGCAGACCATTAAAAGTAATTATATTCATTTTAGTTTATTTCACTCTTCTAATAATTAGTGGGATTAATAATCCACAACCAGAACAACAATATGAATATTACAATTTAGGAGATTCGTTTAATTTAACTTATGGAGAAGAAGTTTTCTCGATGAGGATAAATAATATTACTAAAGAGACTCAAGTAACTGTTAATGACGGACAGAATATAACCACTTCTGGATTTTATCTTCTTGTAAATGGGGGGATAACAAACTTAGGGAAAATAACATATCATAATGCAGGTCTATTTAATGTAAAATTTGCTTCAGAATTAAAAGACAATCAAGATAATACATACATTCTTTTTGCAACAAACAACAGGGTTAATGGTTTTCAGCCAAATCTCGAAAAACCATTCCAGGATATTTTTGAAATACCAAAACAAGCTTCAGGATTAAAGTTTTTTATTAAAGATAAAACAGATATTATCAAGATGGTTAATTTAGTATGAAAACTTAGCTATTTTAGATGCTTCATTAGATATGATTTTTGCAAATAGTCAAGGACTTCAAGGGTTTTTTTGGAAACCAATAGCTGATTTTTTCGGGATACAATTTGTTATTTTAGGAATCCCTATACTTTTAATAATATTTTTTGTTGCTGTGAAAATAGGAGCCTTTTTAGAGAAAAAGATTGAGAAAGTTCAGTACGCAGAAGAATTAGTTTTAACTACATGAGTTATACTCTATGGTCTTTTTGACTTATGGTTAATTTCAATTTATTTCTTTAACTTTACATTATTTAAAAGCCATTTTTATTTAATTCCAATATTTATTCTAATTGGAACAGCTTATATCTGGTGGGTTGAGAAAAAACTAAAGGGAAAGTAAGTTTAAGAGAATGCTATCAATTTTTTATCCAAATAATTTCCCAAAAATTCAGTATACATTTATATATCAGTAAGCTTTATTTCTCTGTAAAATGTTAAAAAATAATAAAACAAAAAAGAGGGAAATCGGTTCGGAAATTACAATTCATCGTCGAAGAGAAACCAAATAGATTATAACGACGAGTGAGGCAAGGATCCTGGCAGGGTTATAAAATTATATTTTTAAGAAGATAAATCCTTAAAAGTAAGTAATTTAATTATT
>CAZSEK010000081.1:0-3988 GCA_964605945.1 uncultured Methanosarcinales archaeon | reverse complement strand
ATGATATTTCGTTTTTCAAGTTAACAAATTTTATGAATTAAAACACAAGCAACACCATTAAAGATGCAAATATTATTGCTGTCCTTAAGGTGAGCGACATTCAGATAAATAATCTATATCGTCAGAAAATTGCAATATGAATGGCGATATAAAACTAATAATCAGAAGAGCGAATGGACAGCAATAATAACAAAGCGCGCCAATATCGCAAAAATTAACATGAAAAACGAAATATCATCATTGGAATTAATGTATCTTGTGAAAGAACTGAAAGTTTTGGAGAATTCTAAAGTCGACAGAATATACAATTCAAAAGACAGCAAAAATGAATTCTTGTTTGCATTCCATATTTCAGGAGAAGGAAAACATTTCCTGAAAATACGCCTTCCCAGCCTGATATTCATGTCAAGATCAAAAGATGGCTATGAAACCATGACTGGTTTTGGAATGATGCTCAGGAAATATCTTGAAGGGGGATTTCTAAAATCAATAGAACAAAAAGATTTTGAAAGAGTTCTTGAATTAAAATTCGATTCCAAAAAAGAAGGAAAATTACAAAGATTTAATTTAATAATTGAATTATTCAGTAAAGGAAATGTTATTTTCTGCGACGAGAAATATAAAATATTGAATTTAATGGAAGAACAGCACTGGTCTGCAAGAGAGTTGAAAAGAAATGAAATATATATTTTTCCAAAATCAAAAAATAAAATAATAAATATAACAAAAAATGAATTCAAGGAAACAATAAAAAATTCAGAAAAAGAATCTGTTGTTAAATCACTTGCTATGGATTTTTCTTTAGGCGGAAAATATGCAGAAGAAATATGCTTGAATGCTGGTGTTGAAAAATCAAAAAAATGCGCATTATTGACAGATAATGAGATAAATAATGTATATAAACAATTTTCAGAATTATTCAACAAAAAAATAAAAGCAAATTTTGTCTCTGAAAATATCTTTCCATTTGAATTGGAAGCATATAAAAATATTGAAAAGCAATATTATGATACATTCAGCACTGCAATAGAGGAGAATTATAATAAAATAAAAATCGATAAAAGTGCTGAAAAGAAAAAAGAAGCGATTGAAAAAATAAAATTAATTATTTCAGACCAGGAAAAAGTTCTGCTAAATAATGAAAAAGAATATGCAGAACTGCAGAAACAAGGAGAATTCATATACGAGCATTATTCTGAAATAAATAATATTTTAGGTGCAGTCAAAAAAGGAAGAGAAAAATATTCCTGGAAAGAAATAAAAGAAAAACTTAAATCTGATCCTAAATTAAGGAAATTAATCAAGGAAATTAATGAAAAAAATAATGAGATTGTGGTTGAGATAGAATAAAAATAATTTTAATACTTATAAACCCAGGTTTTAGCGATAAGCACAAATATTCAGTTGCATTGGATTATTAATCTATGCAGAAATACTTTCAACATAATGACTAGGATGATTATTCATATACTCCTTTTCTATGGTCAAAGCAATTTATTATAATTTTATCTCCTTCAATCCTATATATAAGTCTAAATGGAGGAATCCTTGTTGTTCTATGATTCTTCAAATCATGTTTTAATGGTTTGCCAGATTCTGGAAGATGTTCTAATTTTTTTATATGCTTGATAATCCTTATTCGCGTAGTTTTGTCTTTTATCTTCTTGAAATCGTTCTTGAATTCATCAGAAAAGATAATTTCCATTTTTATCTCATGAGAAGATCGTCTATCTCTTCATCTTTCATTTTAGTGCTAGCTTTAGTTATTTTACCATGGCTTATTTGAGTCTCACTACGACTGATTTTATCTATTAATTCCATGTCCTTAACTAAAGATTCTTTTTTCATCTGTTTTAGCATAATATTTCCATCTTGGTTGAATACGATAAATTTTGCTCCTGAATCAAGACCTGCATCTCTCCTCACTTCGGCAGGTATCACGACTTGACCATTCTCAGACATTCGAGTTATAGAAACTTCCATTTTAAATCACCTTTTGATATCTACAATATATTTTAATAATAAAACACATTGTATATATAAATGTTTCGATGTTAGACTGCAGATACAGATTAATCTGATCAGTACTAAACCCGCACACCATATTTGAGCACAAATATTCAGTCGCATTAAATTACTAGCCTAATGCGCGCAGATCGCATATAAATTCTATAAGAAATTATAAATAAGAAAAAAATATTATTAAAAAAATAAAATATATATTCTAATGCAATTTAGGAGAATATTGATGATACGAAGTTAGTGAATTGATCCCATATTCCTAAATTGTTTTTAACTTCAAATGATTTAGTGATTGATGCATCACATCCATCTATTGTGGTGTTAAAAGTCCACATATATTTTCCAGGTTCTAAATTATCTAAATCACGCATCATTTCATCTAAAGCTAAGTCTAAACCGTTTTTAGGTATTTTCAAAATAGATGATTCAATCAATGTATCATCTCGATAAATATAAACTGCAAGCAACGATTCAATAGGTTGGTTTTTATCATCGTATGTATTAAGCAAACCTTGTTGAGGTTTGTTTAAAGATATTATTGGTTTATTGATATTAAATTTTATTTTTGATGGACAAATAGTCGGCTTTATGCATGCTCCTTCAAAACATGCGTTTTCACAAACATGAGTTGTGTAAACATCTTCAATATTTTTTGCACATTTGACTTTATTTAATATATTTATGTTGCTGCATCCGTCAGAAAATGTTTGTTTTTCGCCATTTAATAGAAAAGTTATGTTTCCTTTAGTAATATAATTTGTAGACGCAGATTCTACACAATCAGATATATTTATAGGACTAGTTTCGGGAATAAATGCTGCAAATTCGCCTTCTTCAGTATATGATTTTCCATCATTATCTTCATAGGTGATATTCATTGTTGTGTAAAATTCTGTATCTATATTACATTTAACAATTATTTGTTTATTTTTATGATTTTTTATTATATTATTATATGTTGTTGGTAAACAATTACTAAATTGTATGTTTATGTTTTTTATATCAAATCCTAATTCATTACTCAATATAATAGAAAACTGTGCATTATTATATTTCATTGAAGAGGGCACTACAAGACCCATACAAGATAATTTTTTCGGAGATTCAGATCCGATTGAACCCATAGGAGCTGTTGCTAATCCGTCTTCTTGATCGCCGATTTTGCAGAGATCATTACGGACAGTTGCCCAATTTTTAATACTTGTATCGATTTTTTCCCCAGTCATTACACCAGTATATCTATTGAGATTATCAATAGATATTTCGGCATGAAGATTTTGACTATTACTCATATCAATATTTAAGTCTTTTAGTGGAATTTTTAGTTGATAATAATTTTTATCGTTATTATATAGTATTGGAGTAATATAGTTATACCATACTAATGTGCCTTCTTCAGGTGTTGAATATGTTTTATCTTCATCTAAAACAATAACCGTAAAAACAACTTTTTTATCTTTACCTCGAAAGTATATATCTTTATCAAATTCTGCGCTTTTAATATAGAATCCTTGACCCCCACCTACAACAGGTAAACAAGTATTATCTTGGCAGGATAAACACGCACCATCTTGACATCTATATGGACACTCGATAGTTCTATTATAAAAGATATTCCCATTAATCATTGTTTGACAAACAAATTTTGTTAATTTTTTACCATCACAGAAATCAGCATATTTAATATTATTCATAGTTACAGTACTTTTTTCCCAATAATTGTTGAGGTTTCCACCATTACAATTATCGTAAGCTTTTACGGAATAAAGCACTAGGCAAAAAATAAATATATAGATTAATAGTTTTTGGATTTGTTTTGAGGTTTTCATAGTGTTCTTTAAGAAGTGCCCCTATAAATAGTTTTCGTTTTAAATGAAGCAAAATTATCTCTTTCTTTCCTTATTATTTTAAGATAATGTCAAGTAAACGTCATCTTTATATATAAGTTCATCTTTTTAATATTGGT
>CAZSEK010000080.1:0-4109 GCA_964605945.1 uncultured Methanosarcinales archaeon | reverse complement strand
CATAACACATCACCTATGAAGGGAATGTTATGTAAACTAAAAACGTGATAGCACACTTAATAAAACAAACACTGAAGAATTAGATGAACCTATTCTAAAGTACTCAAAAACAAAAATTTATAAATAAAATATTTATCTCATCATAGTGAGGGGTTTATGGAATCTTGAGGAATGTGTAAAAAATGAATATCTAACCAGATTTAATGAAGATGAACAACAAATTTTTATTAAAGCTCAAATATCTCCAAATATTGTAATTAAATATAATTCTAGATTTAATAGTAATGATATTTTATTTTTAATAAAATCAAAATGTCCATCCGAACAAGCAAACGAATATAATTGTGTATTTAATGCTCAAGAAATTGTCGAACTAATTAATGTTAAATGTTCTGCTGAAGAAACAGCCCAATATCACGCAATGTTTAATGGAATAGATATAACAAACCTCTATAAAGCCAGAATCACGAATAAACAAGCACTAGAGTATTGTTTAGTTGTTGAAGGTTTTTGGCATGATATGGAACATAGACCGGAATGTTACGTAAAAACAGACAAATATAGCAAATGTTTTGATGGTGAAGAAATTGTTGCACTTATCAAAAAAAAAGAATCCCCTAAAAATGCACGGGAATTTTTAGAACAATTTCATGGAAAAAACATAAAACCAATACTTATTTCTAGAATACCTCTAAATAAAGCAAAAAAATATAGTAATAAATTCGAAGGAGATGAAATTGTCGAATTATTTGAAAATGAGTGTGGTGCTAAAATAGCAAATAACTATTCTAAAATTTTTTTGAATTCAGAAATTGTCAAACTGGCGCAATACAAAATAAGTCCAAAGAAAGCAAACTCGTATGCTAAACTATTTTTAGCAGATGAGATAAAATTATTTTTAGAAAAAAAATACGAATTAAATAAAATCAATGAATATGATGAAAGATTTAATGGTAAAGAAATTGCTTTAATGATTCAAGAACAGATTCCCGCAGTTAAGGCAAATCAATATAATTCTAGATTTACAGGTCATCAAATCACAGATCTATATAAAAAAAATTTATTTGCTGAAAAAGTAAACGAATTTAATGAAAAATACACTAGTTCCGATATAATTAAAATAATTGAAATGAACTTGGATTCTAAAGAAATAGCCAAATATCCTTTTCTTCCCATAGAGGAAATAATAAAATTAATAGCATACGATATAAGTCCTGAAAAAGAACATCAACTTTGGAAATTTTTAAATGTAAATGAAATGATTTCAATCTATTCAGAAATAACACCAGATAAAGAAAAATATATCATTCAAATACTCGATTCAAATATAGATAAGTATTATAAACGACAAATACTTTTAAATATTAACCATGCTACACAATTTTTTGCATTAAACGATTTAAAAGAATTAATTAATTTTGTTGAACCTAAAAATTTATTCCAGTACCATCAAAGATTCAAAACTGATGAACTTATCTTGCTCAATGCAATAGGGTGTTCTCCTGATGAGGCAAATAATTATTCTTCTGAGATAAACGGATTTGGTGCTGCGGTCCTATTCAGAGCAGGCATTAGACCAAAAGACATAAATCTAAAAAAACAAATAGAATTCAATGAAATACTCCACAAAATAAGCTCAAATGAAGATATTAAAAAAAATCCAGAAGATTATGGATTTATTGCCACAGGTTCGTCATCTATAGTTTTAGTAGAGAAAAAAACAAAAAAAGCTTACAAATTCTCGAAAAGATATAGAAAAGAGTATGAGTTGCTTAAAAAAATAGAAAAAATCCAATTCAAAAACATACTTGCTGTTGAAAACATCTCTGAAAAAGATTCTTCAATCCAACTAAAATATGTGACAGGAAAATCTATGGAAGAGATTATAAGAACAGAAAAAATAAATTCCGACAAAGTTTTGAAATATTCTTCTGAAATAATAAATGGCTTATGTGAGATGAGAAGAGCAGGAATTTATTATCATCGTGATTTAAGGCCCGCAAACATCATGATTGATGACCAGACTGATCGCGTATTAATAATTGATTTTGAATTCGGATTAGAGACAAAAATATATGAATATATCCAAGGAAATAAAAGATTCAAGGGAGCAAATGATTTGGTTTCATTGGGACAGATGATGTATTTCATGGCGACAGGAAATCATATCTTTACTGAATCTAATTTTATGAATCTTAGTGTTGAAAACAACATAAATGAATCTATAAATGACGAGAGAACAAGAGTCTATAATGATCATACTGGAGAGAGCTTGAAGCAATATCTGGCAAAAATAGATAAAATAATCGAGAATGAAAAAGTGGCGCTGCTCATCAAAGAATGCTTAACAGCAAAAAACTATGATTATGGAAGGATCAATAAATTATTCCAAAAATATATAAATTAGACAAACAACTTATGAAAATGAAACCAAATAAAATACTTTTTTTGGATATCGATAATACTTTAATATTTAAAAATAAAGAAGAAAATAACATCATTTCTATTAAAGGAGAACCTAAGTATATATCTCAAAAAACTATTTCTCTTCTTAAAGACCTAAAAAAAGAATATTTATTGGTTGTTGCATCAGGAAGAAGAATGAGTAGCTACAAAAGAATACAAAAATATATTCCAATAGATTATGCTATTCTAGAACATGGATCAATAATATTAAAAAAAAATAATCAAGATAAAGAATGGTCTAAAAAATTAAAATCAATTATAGGAACAAACCACTCTAAAAGAGGCATTCTTTGGGATTATCAAAACTATCTTAAAACTTTAGGGATAAAAACAATAAGCAGAGAAAGACGTGGGAGTTGCAGAATAGATCCAAAAGACAATACAGAATTTACTAAATCAGAATTAGCAAAAATACTTACTAAAAAACCCATAGAATTAACATATGTAAAAAATGAATCGTTTTTTGACATCATACCTATAGAAGCCACAAAAAGTAAAGCAATGAAATATTTGGCTCGAAAACTAAAAATCGAAGGGAAAAAATGTTATTTCGTAGGAGATGATTATAACGATCTTGAAGCAATTAAAAGCATAGCACATTCTTTTACCACCCAAAATGCTGTTAAACCAATAATTGCGGCTGTAAAAAACAAAAAGGGGTATGTTTCTAAAAAAAAGAATTATGCAGGTATAAACGATATTTTAAGACGGCTCTAAAAGTATCGCTACTAAAGATGATTTTAAATGGAAAATTCTTCGTATATTTTCCACAATATATGTAATCACAATATCATTTGTTTTATCTTCATTATATAATTTATTGCATTCTTTTATTAGAATTTCTCGTTTATCATCTAACAAAGGAACTAAAGTAAGATCTTTTTTATATAGTATCTTCTCAAATAAATCTATCAAATCTTCAAACTTTTTAAGAATAGGTATTATCTGTACATAATTTTTCTTCTTATTTTCAACAATATTTTCATAAATTCTTTGATATTGGCTCGTTACTTTTTCCAAAACCCACAAAATTAATGAGTAATCAAAGTTATTTTCATTAAAAAGATTTTTTTTCTCTATTAATCTAAGCGCATAATCTCTTAATTTCCACATATTAACTCGCATATTTTTAAAATCTTCAAGTTTATCGAATTTTTTTGTCTGTATATCTTCAATCAAATTTGAATTCATAGATTTAAGAGAAAAAATAATTCTTCTCAACGTGGAATCAAACTCAACATTTTCTTCTAAAATCATGTTTTTTATTATGCATTTTTTGGATTCTACATCAACTACCTCATAACCCATTAAAGACTCGCAGGCATCAACAATTTTTTTATAGACTTCTGGATTTGAATAAGAAACAAGCACTTTATCGTAACCTTTTCTATAAATAGACCCTAAAAATGATCTAATGTGAGTAATATCGTCTTTGGATATTTCTATTCGTATTTCCTTATGTTTGATTTCTTTGATTGTTTGTCTTGAAATAATAAGACTGCCGTCAATTTCCTCACTCAACTCAACCTCATCACCTTTCTTCACATTGTACTTTTCAGCCCACTTGCTAGGCAAACTGACTGTTAATGTATTATTTCCAACAAGATTGACTTTTCGCTTCATATTTATCCCTCTATTAAGCA
>CAZSEK010000079.1:3374-4153 GCA_964605945.1 uncultured Methanosarcinales archaeon | reverse complement strand
TGTCATTTTAATCTTTTTGATTTTTTAAATAAAGCTCTTTTCTTTCTTTTAACTTATCTAAGGTCTTTTGCGCATATGCAGGCAATTCATCAGGATTTACTCCAAGTCTGTTGCATATGGAAATTATATTGAACATTAAATCCCCTACTTCGGATTCAATTTGCTCTAAATTTTCTGTTTTGGTTTTAGAATATTTTCCTCTGAATTTTTGAACAGCATCATTAAATTCTCCTAATTCTTGAGTTAATTTATTTAAACTATCATTTATGTCTAAACCTATTTCATCTTCAATCTTATTTCCTTCTTCACCTATGTTTTTTAACATCATTTTATTTATATTTTGAGAAAAGAGATTATATTTAAATAGTTTATTGAGTTAATCTTATTAAATATCCTTAATTCCTCTTCTGTTTTATTTTATTTCACCACTATTTAATAAAAACAATTAACTTTTTAAAGTCAAATTGTGTTCTTAATTTATGGCTGTTTTAAAACAAATAGGATTTGATGAAGCAACAGATTTGTTAGTTAAGAAAATAAATTCACATAATGAAAAATCTCCATTCATAATTTCTATACACGGATATCCGGATGCAGGAAAAACAGAATTAACACGAAGAATACATGATTTAATGGCTAAAAATAAAAAATACGGCATATCTGCTAAATGTAATTGGCCAAAAAAATATTTTCCACATATTTCTGCTCCAAAATATTTTTTAATAGAAGATCTTGCTAAAAAATTTTCATCTATAAATTATGTATTCTTCGTGTTAATT
>CAZSEK010000079.1:0-3364 GCA_964605945.1 uncultured Methanosarcinales archaeon | reverse complement strand
TTATAGCCCAATCTTATGCGCCTAAAGATTTTCCAGTAAAAATTTTGAAGGAGTATAGATTAGAAGGATATGATTTATTCATAGTTAATCCTGCAGCTAGAATAAAATAATTAATTCTTCACTCCCCACACTGGACATTCACCCGCAGAATATTTAAATAAGCGAATATTTCTATTAAAAGCGAAAGATATATAAATTATGGTGACTTATATAATGGCTATGGCAACAACAATACAAATAAGCGAAGACCTTTTAGGAACTCTAAAGAAGATGAAGCTCTATGAAAAAGAATCATATGAAGAACTTATATGGGATTTAATAGAGGATAGAATGGAACTTTCTGATAGGACAAAAAGGAACATAGCAATTGCAGAAAAGCAGATTAGAGAAGGCAAAGTCAGCAGATGGGAAGATGTAAAGAAGAGGTTAAAGATAAATGTACGAAATAATAACCTCAGATAAATTCGAGAAGCAGTTAAAGAAACTTCCTCAAGATATAAAAAATAGGATAGGCAATGCTTTTGAAAGAATAAAAATAAGACCTTATTCTTATGTTCTTAGGCTTGTTGGAAGTCCTTATTACAGATTAAGAGTTGGCGATTATAGAATAATTCTCGATATTAAAGATAATAAATTACTCATATTTGTGCTCGAAATGGGACATAGGAAAGAAGTTTATAGGAGATGATTTTCTTTATCGTTTTTTCTATCTTTTTTCTATTGATTGCTATTCTAGAATAGTTACAAATAGAAAAGTTTTTAAGTATGTAGTTATTCCTTTCTTCATGAGAAACTCAATTTATTCATTAATGACAGCAGCAGCACTATTGTTAAATCCAATTAATTCAAAAGCAATAGAGTTTTGTTCAAACAACAAATTCAATGACTATCAAAAAGAACAGATAGAGAAAATAATAGAAAAAACATCATTTAAATTCTCTGGTTCAGATAAAAAGTATGCTTGTTATGGTCCATGCGATTTAAACAAAGAAAAAATTTATGTTTATTTTAAGGATTTGTTTGAAGAACAGCCGTTTGGTGAGGTGGAGCTGGTAACACAACCAAACAATACAGGACAATTTAACCTATACATAGATCCATCTGTTATTGAGTTTTGGAGCATAGATACTGCCCGTACAATAGCTGATCTAGAAGTAAATTTATTGGAAGGGTTTTCAAATATTTATGATTTACTCAATAATCATGAAAGTCCATTTGCAAAAGCAAGACAAAACTATTTTGATTTTAAGGAAAATATTCTGACAGCAGATAGCACATCAAGAGACTCCATCTTAAGAAACTATAATTTTACTTCAAAAGCAATAACTCAAGAGATATTTTCATTTATGGATAATCCAATAGAAAGTCTTGAACGTCAAGACAGGGTACAAAGCAACATTATACGATTTGCAAGAGAAGAGTACCAAAGAACACACATAGAAAGATACAAAGAGATAAGAAAGGCTGTAGAGGACAGGTTCTGTTTCTGATTTCTTCACTCCCCACACTGGACATCCTCTCGTAACATTTATATATAAATTCAATTTATACTTAATATGAAATGCATTGATTTATTTGCAGGAGTAGGAGGAATCCGGTTAGGATTTGAACGAGCAGGGTTTGATACTGTTTTTTCTAATGATTTTGAACCTGCCTGCAAAGAAACATTTGATTTAAATTTCAAAAAACCTAATTTATTTGTTGAAGACATTAACAAAGTAAATATTGATAATATCCCCGATTTCGATATTCTTTTGGGGGGTTTTCCATGTCAACCATTTAGCATTGCAGGTTATAGAAAAGGATTTACTGATAAAGGTAGAGGGGATTTATTTTTCAGAATAGTGGATATTATTAAACAAAAAAAACCCAAAATTGTTTTTTTAGAAAATGTAAAAAATCTAAAAACACATGATAACGGAAAAACCTTTGCTTTAATTAAAAAAATATTAGAAGATTCAGGATATACTATAAGATCAGAGATAATAAATACAATGCATTACGGAAACACACCCCAAAATAGGGAAAGAATAATTATAATTGGCTTTTTGGATAAAAAAGTTGCAGAAAGATTTAAATTCCCGGACAAAATAAATTTAACAAAAGAAATTAAAGATTTTCTTGAAAAAGATGTGGATAATAAATATTATTATCACGATAAACTTATTTATCCTAAATTAAAAAATCACATTACTAAAAAAAATACAGCATATCAGTGGCGAAGAAAATATGTAAGAGAAAATAAATCAGGAGTTATGCCTACATTAACTGCAAATATGGGCACAGGAGGCCATAATGTTCCGCTTGTTTTAGATGATAAAGGAATAAGAAAATTAACCCCAAAAGAATGCTTCCTGTTTCAAGGATTTCCTAAATCTTATAAATTACCTGCTATTGCAGATTCTAAATTATACAAACAGGCAGGAAACAGCGTTTCAGTTACTGTAATTGAAAGAGTTGCAGAAAATATTCAGAAGGCATTGATTAATAAATAGTCGCTACATTTATAAATATGTTTTATTTGTGTGTACTATGGTTGATTTTCCAAACAAAACTGCAGTTAAAAACTACATAAAAGAAAAAACATATAACATTCATCTTCTTAGTTACGAAATAGACGCAATATCCGATATTGTTTATTCAGAAAATAATAATCCTACTAAACTTGAAGTATTGCAGGTTGTTTTAGAAGAGATTAATAAAAAACCTTTTTTCATAAGAAATTCTCAGAATATTGAGCGAGGAAAATATATGACTATGGAAGGTAATGCTGACGAAATGATTGTAGTGGGCAAATTAATTAAAATGGGTTTTAATTGTTCAAGGGTAGATGTTACTAATTCAAAATATGATTCTGTTATTGATAAAAATGGAAAATTATTGAGAATACAAATAAAAGGAACAAGTACAAATTCGTTATCTTTGATTTGTGATTGGAGATCTGGAACGCAAATTGCCCGAGGTACCACTCACGCTAAAAAGGTCAATAAGGATGATTGCGATATATTTATCGGGGTTTCAAAAGATAATGCTCGATGTTATGTTATTCCTGCAAAGGATCTTACAAAATTCGGAAATTCTGTTGCATTATCTGCTTTAATCGATTACGAAGAGAAATGGGATAACATAAAATAATTCTTGTAGGTTTTTTAATTGTTCACTCCCCACACTGGACATTCACCCGCAGGGTATTTAAAGAAATAGATATTTCTATAAGAACTGATAACAATTTTCACTGTGTTCAAATCAAATCTTCACTCTGTTCAAATCAAATCTTCACTCTGTTCAGATTTCCCTCTGGGACTTTCACAAAAGCGAAAGATATATAAATTATGGTGACTTATATAATGGCTATGGCAACAAC
>CAZSEK010000078.1:0-4230 GCA_964605945.1 uncultured Methanosarcinales archaeon | reverse complement strand
GACTTGACGAGTAGCGAGGCGAAAGGGGTCATAGGGGACGCTCCCCTATTTCATTTTCTTACAAGCATTAGTTCTGCAGAATCACCGATACTGCACACACTCATATCAATTCTTACAATAAATAAACCATAATCTTTATTAAATTCAACTTTGACAGGCAATGCTCCCCACGAACCTGAATATTTCCCTTCTATCAAATTATTTGAATCTTTTTTTAAAGAATATGCGAGATTTGCAAGATTCGATGCTGATGGAAATTTAAGAAATAATAATTTATCTAATCCTTCTTCTATTTTAAAATGTCCTTTAAGAATTTGTTTTGGAGACCTTGATGCATGATCATAAATTTGTCCTTCAAAAGATCCATCATTTGCAATTTCTATTTCGCCAGTTAATTTTCCTTCTCCATTAGGTGCTTGAGAATATTTGTAAAATCCGTCTAATTGAAATTTATTCATATTTTGAGTATTTTGTAGTAGTTTATTAATTTTATTATTTTTAATTGATTCAATAATAACATTTATATAGTTGTGTTTTTAGGTTTAATCTATGGGAAACCCATTTAGCATAATGGATGGTGGAGCAATATTGTTAAGATACAAAGGAGTATTTGATTTTGAAGGCATGTACAGGATGATGCACGCCTGGATAATAAATAAAAGATTTAAATTTGAGGAGAAATTATACAAGGATAAAGTTTACACTCCTTTTGGAAACGAACTTGAAATAGAATGGGAGTGTGAAAAAAAAGTCACAGAATACGTCAAAGAATTAATTGTAATTAAATTTCATCTTTGGGATTTTGCTGAAGTTGAAGTCATAAAAGATGGTAAGAAAGTCAAGATGACAAAATCCAGAATGGAGATAAGATTTGATGCAAAATTAGAGCTAGATTATATGAAGAAATTTGAAAAAGGCGGAGCATTCGCCAAGAAATTAGGCAAATTTTACGAAGAGAAAATTATATATTGGGAATGGCGCATCAAATATGCAGATCCTTTATCATATCAATTATATGACTTGCATAACAGAGTAAAAACCTTTTTAAACGAGGAAAGCGCATACAATGCATATTAATAATAAAAAATGGCAGAAATAAAAACATTAATTGACGGCAAATCTGTATCCTATGAAGGAGTATTTAATTTAAAAGAATTATATACATTAATAGACAGATGGTTCAAAGACCACGGATATGATAAGCAGGAGATAAAGAACTGGGAAGATGTATCTGAGAAAGAAAAACAAGTAATAATAGAGATAATCCCCTATAAAAAAGTTTCTGATTACGCAAGAATTGATATAAGGATATTCATGATATTCTCAAAACTTACAGATATTGAACTTGACAAAGATGGTGTAAAAGTAAAACTTAACAAAGGCCGTGCAGAATTTTATTTTGATGCATATGTTGTTACAGATTACGAAAATAAATGGCACACCAGACCCGTATATTATTTTATAAGAAATGTTTTTGATAAATTTGTATATAAAATATATATGTCAGGTTATGACGATGAAGCAATAAGAGATTGCACAGAAATAGAAATGGAAATAAAATCATTTCTGAATATGAATCGATTCTAGGCAACAGCAAAACAATAATTGAATCTGTCTTCATATTGTTTGTGGTCGAAATATTCTAAAATTATAGAAACAATCTCTATTTCGTTTCTATTAAGAGTATAAATTAATCTCCAACCTTTTGGTAAATCATACTTCCATAGATTATTAACCTTATATTTTTGTATATATTCTTTTGGAATTAATTTATTTTTGATTCTTGTTCCACAATAAATATTTTCAGCAATATTTTGTAATGCTTGATTAAGGAATTTATACAATTCTTTTTCTGAAAAATCTCCTTCTTTTAATTGTTCAAATTCTTTTTTGATTTTTTCATTTGCAAAAGTTACTCTAGACTTCAGAATCATATTTCCACTCCAAATCAGGTCTGTTTACAAGTTTTTTTGCTAAAACCGGATTCCAGATATAGACGAGATAACCTTCTTTGTCAGGTATAACTTTAAGTGTACTTAATATATACTCCAATGCCACAACATATGTTTGCCACATTACTTTTTTAGGAAGTTTTTTCCATAGTTGCCGTCTTGTGCATTCTCCTGTGTGTTTTTCTATTGTTCTTTCAATCATTTTTATAGTATCTAATGTAGGCGATCTAGCGAATATGCTTGATGTTTTTTTCTTCATAAATATATTGTATATCAATTGATATATAAAGTTTTCGGAGAAAAACTTTATGCTCGAAAACCATAGTTTTCGTTGTATAAATGTTGTGGATTTATTTGAGGTCATAGAAGAGAATAATAATATCTTCTTAATAAGTCTTGCTGTAGAAAAATCGAAAATATTTCGAATAGTTCGGAAATTATTCGCTTTAATAAATAATCACATTTAAAAACAATTAATAATTCTTTTATTTTAATGCCCAGATGGCACAACCTGGTACTGCGCAAATCTCTTAAAAGAGAGCGAAAGCCTGGAATTAACTTCCAAGAGAAGTACCATTGAGCTTGTCCGAAAGGAATCCCGGTTCAAAAGTTCCAAAAAAACATGAAAGTCCGGGTCTGGGCGTTTATATTTTTATAAAATGATAACAAGAAATCAAGCATTACGTGCAGTAGATGTAATTGGTTCAGGACTAAATTTATTTTCTCAACAGATTGCAGGTTCTATTTTTTGGACTGAAGTAAGCGATACTTTTTCTATGTCTGTTTCTGGTTGTAATGAAAGAATAGATTTCACTTATAGAGATTTAAATAGAGATTATGGTCTTGTTCTTCCTCAAACAACAATCACACAAAAAGATGTTTGGGAAGGAAGAAAAGAAGTACTTTTGAAGTATTATTTTGATATGGGGGACACAGATCCTTTGTTTAGCGTACATTTTCATTCTAACGAACTTCTAGGAATTCACATTCAGAGAGGAAATAAACAAAAATTCATAAGCTATGATGGTAATTTTCAAACATTAGGAAGATTAGCATATTATATTTTTTTGCAAGGCGAAAATAGAGAACAAATAGCAGGAAAAATTATGCAAGTAGTAAATAATTCTATTTGATTTTCTTATATAGGATTTATATTGTTTCGTTTTAAAATTATTTTATTCTCTTTTATGTTCTTCCAAAAATTTATTTAAAGAATCAACACAATGTTGAGTTATATTTTGAAAATAATCAGTTAATTCTAGTGAAGTATATTCATATTCAGTTAATCCTCTTTTTAAACAAGTTCCATTAAATATGGAAATCACAGGAACTCCTTTTATTTGTTCTATTTTAAATGGTTTTACAAAACAAATTATTAAATCACACATATTTGCATCGTGTTCGTGAGCAATGAAATTTAATGGCGATAGCTCTAATTCTATCCTTAGTTTTTTACCATCAAATGTTTCTGCAATTACATCTGGAAACATTCTATCTAGTTTGATAATTTTTTTAATGCCAAATAAAACATAATTATCTTTAAACCAATGCACAAATTGTTCTTCGTCGAACATTAACAATTCTCCGAAATTAGTATAATTTTCCTTTTTCTGTTTTTTTATTTTATTTTTTAACACATATTCTTTTTGTTTCTCAGATTGCATTTTTTTCTCTTCTTTAGTCATATGTTCTCGTTTATAAGAGGCATAACATTTTTTACCACATAATGATTGATTTGTTCGTTGTGCTATAAATGCAGTACCACAATAAACACATCTTCTTCTTTCAGAAACAAGCTCGGTTCTTATTTCTTTTTTAATTTGGTCTTGTCTTGAACATTCGGTTGAGCAAAATATCTGATGATTATATGTTGTTTGAAATTCTTTCCCACAAAAGACACATTGTTTTTTTAGAATTTCTTTCTCGATTTCCTCTTTCTTATTGTATTTCAAGTATCTATTTTTTACCCTACACACGTTGGAGCAAAATATTTGTTTATTCCTTCTTGTTTGAAACTCCTTACCACAAATAGGACATATTTTAGAAATCAATATATTTGTGTTTCCTGCAATTCTTCTAGTATGATTGAGTATACACTGTTTTGAACAATATTTTATCTTGTGTTTATGTTTTACTACAAATTTTTTACCACACTCAGCACACATAATAACTCTATTCATAAGAGAATAAAAACCAAGGCATTAATATAGTTTATGTTTTTCAAGGATGTGGGACAAAATTAGTTTTTATGCTAACCAGCATAAATTATGCCATACGA
>CAZSEK010000077.1:0-4261 GCA_964605945.1 uncultured Methanosarcinales archaeon | reverse complement strand
AAATAGCTTATTTTTCTAAATTGACTAAAGCCAACTAATTTCCGCGCAAAGTCGATTTTTATAGAATGAAAATGAATAAAAAGCAATAACGCCATCAAAATATAAATATTACCCTTATTTTAGCTTATTTTGCTCTCATGCTCGTGTTTTGCAACTCTTACAATATTCTGAACATAAGATTCCATTTTTGCTTCATGGCTTACAATTATTGTCTGCCTGACATTTAATTCTTCAAAAACATCTTTCATTTTATCGAGCTGTTCTGAACTGAAGCCGTCTGTAGGCTCGTCAAGAATTATTATATCTTTTGTTTTTATATTATTAATAAAATCATTTATTACTCTGTTTAATGCAAGCCTATATGCAAGAGCAACAGATGTTTTTTCTCCTCCTGAAAGATTTTGAACAGGTATGCTGAATGTATTTTGGATTATTTGGGGGGTAAAGTTCTCGTCAATTCTTACATCGAAATTTTCATCATCCATTAAAAGCTCAAACCATGTTCTGAACAATTCATCAAATTCCATGTGGATTTTCTGCATTATGCTTTTTTCGATTGTTGATATCATGCTTACAAAATGTTCTGTCATCCAGAAATTCATTTCTGTTATGTAATTTATTTTTTCTTTTAATTTTAATTTAAGAGATATTGTTTCTGCTAACTGTTTTTCTTCTTTTCTTGCTAATTCAATGTCTTTCTTTGAGGAGACAAGCGCAATCTCTGCCTGTTTTGATTCAAGAGCCATGCTCTCAAGTTCTTTCTTTTTAGAATTAAATGAATTTTCCAAATCTGCAAATCCCTGAATTTTTACAGTTATATTTTCTGAATTTTTGAGTAACGCAGTTAATTCTGATTCTGTTTTAGTTATTGCAGAACTTAATTCTTCTTTTTTTGATTTTTTCTCTTTAAGAGATTCCTCAATATGTTTTCTTATTTCAATATTATTCAAGATTTTTCTGTTTTTTGAAATTATATCTATGAGTTTTCCCACATCCATTGTATCAAGCTTTGCTTTTTTCTGTTTTAGCTCTCCTATTTCTTTTTCAAGTGCCTGTTTTGCGTTCTTTCTTTCAGAAATTCCCTGCAATTTGAATTTTATCTCATTAAGTTTTAACTCATCTGTTCTTAATTCTTCCAATTCTGTTTTCAATGCAGATAGTTGTTTTTTTAATTCAGTTATTTTGGTTTCTGTTTCTGCAAGTTTTCTATCCATTACTAAAATATTTGAAGATTCTTTGTCAGTTATCTTGACTTTATGAGAAAAATCAACTTTCTGAAGGCACGTCGGACATTCATCAAGGTCCTTTAATTGATGCATTATTTTTTCAGAATGGGATTTAAGAAGCTTAAGAGAATTAATTTCAAGATTGAGCTTGTTTAATTCTTCTGTGTGTTTTTCTAATGATTGTTCTTTGCTTTCTTTTGCATCAAGTTTTTTTATTATCATATTCTGGCGTGTATTCAATGATGCAAAATCATCTATGATTAATTTATCAAAATCAGACTGCTTGTCTTCAAGCCGTTTATTTATTACTTCTTTTGCAGAATTTATTTTATTTAATTTTTCTTCTGAATCTTTTAATGAAAATCTAAGCTCCTCTTCTTTTTTATCTATTACTCCAAGTTCTGCAAGTTTTGAAGAATAATCATTTATCCTGAATTCAACAATATTGATTTCTTTTTTATTTCTTTCAAGTTCGAATTTTTTATTTTTGATATTTATAGACGCTATTTCAGATTGTTTTTTCAGCTCATTCAACTCTTTAAGTTTATTTTCAAATTCTTTTAATTCATTTGATTTTCCAGTTATTTTCGAATTAATTGATTCAAAAGAAGTTGTCTGCTCTTTAATAATTATTGTGAGTTTTTCTATTTGTTTCTTGTTTATGCCTAATTTTTCATTTAATTCATTTAAGTCCTGAATTTTAGATTCATATATTTTTTTTAGGTTTCTTAACTCTTTTGCATAGATTAAAGAATTTTCTCTAATTCGTTTGTATTTGTCTATATTAAATATTTTTCTTAAAGTATCTAATCTTTCCTCTTTACTTTCAAACAAAATTGATTTCATATCTTCTTGAGGAGTATAAACAGTGTATCTATATACTAAGGATTTTTTATTTATAGATTCTAGAGGATATCCTAATAATTCAAGAATTCTTGATTTTAATTCAACAGGTGTAAGGTCTGTTTTTTTATTATTTATTATTATATGTCCTGCATCCTGCGTTATTGTGTCTTTATTTTTTTTCAAAGCTCTTTTAATTGTTATTTCCTGAGAATCTAGGATTAGCTTTAATTCTACAGAGCCTTCTTTTTTTCCATTTCTTAGCAAAGATTCTCCTGTTAAATCGGATTTTATTATCCCAAATAATGCAAACTCCATCGCTAAAAGAATTGTTGTTTTTCCTGACCCTATATCTCCCATCAATAAAGTTGAGCCTTCAGGAAAATCTATTGTTTGCTCTGTGTAAGAACGTATATTATTAAGAGTAATTGATTTAATGAGCATAATTATTGTAGTTTATGATTGTTTAAATGTTTTATTCTTTTAATCACGCAACAATTACATTTTTAAATAATATCTAACTTACATGACTTTTTAATGAACAAACAGGGTGAAACAATGACTATCAATGATTTATGTGTTAACATTTGGGGAAAGTTAAATGAATTAAAAAATAATGTTTATTTAACTATAGAAGAAACAATAGATTTTTATGAAAAGAATCCTGATAAAATCAGTAATTTGTATGTTATGTCTTCTGACGATCCATTTAGAATTATTCCCAGTAGTGTTTTCTTTAATAATCAACCTAAACAAATCACATACAAACCTGAAGAGAAAAAAAATGAAGAAAATTATTCTCGAAATATTGCTGGAGAAATAAGTGATATGTTGAGAATTAGACCAGATTATTTTCGTGGCGATTCAGACGGTTCAATATCAAGAAGATTATAGATTTTTCAGCAACTTTTGTCGCTAAAGCTCCAAACTCTTTCGCTTTCACGAAAGATTTTTAAATAATCAGTTTTTCTTTTCTACTATATTCGTAGCCCTATAGTGTAGCGGTCAATCATACAGGCCTTTGGTCATGTTCATTAACATGAGAGAAAGCCTGGGACCCCAGTTCGAATCTGGGTAGGGCTATTTTTTAATTTTCTATATTGGTTGGAAATTGAAGCGATGGAATGTTCTCTTTTCAACAACCTTTTTAAACATTCTTAATCAACAGCAATTATGTCATTTAAATCAATTCTCAAACTAATTGCAAAGAATATCGCAGCGTTTCTCGTAGGAAGCATATTAGGATTGTTAAGTACTTTGATTATTGTTCCGATTGCACTACAGAATTCATTAGAAGGCAAATCAGCTTTAGGAGCAATTGCATTAATTCCTGTGTTATTTATTATCTATGGAATATTGGGTATTGTCATAGGGGGAATTCTTGGAATAATACTTTATAATTTATTCAGAAAAAAGAAAAATTATACTAAAATGCGTAATATTTATAAATAAGTCGCATTATAATATAATTATGAAACTATCAAAAACCGAATTACAGTTGCTTCTAGAAATAGCGAAGCAGCATCAACGTGTTAATGAGGTAGTTTTAAAACCAAAAAAAAGCACATCACAAACATTTAGAATATTAAATTCTCTTATTAAAAAAGAATTTATTCAAAGAACAAACGAACACTATCTTCCTCAAAATAAATTACATGTTTCATTATTACTGCAATTACTTCTTAACCATCAACAACTAACTGATGCAATCCCTGATTCCTCGATTGAAGTACTTACAGCTTGTTTAGAACCTAAAACAATTAAAGATATCTCTCAAGAAACAAATCTTAAAACAACATCTGTTTATAAAATAATTGAGCGATGCAGAAAATACAGCATCTTAAGAAAATCAGGAATAAAATATTGGGCAAACGATAAAGTATGGCCTGATTTACGCGCATTTTTAGAGGCTTACAAACAATATGATGAACATGTAGATGCTAGAGTTCCTTTGCACGCAATAATTTATTATAAAACCCCTGCAGAAATAATTTTTTCAACACCTGATATTCAAGATGCAGCAATTACAGGATTTAGTGCATATAAACATTATGGAATAAAATTATTATCGCCAATTAATGAATATTATCTGCCAAAAAGAAAACTTACGAAAGAAGAAGTATTTATGCATTCAATAGATATTACTAAAAAAGATCAGAGCATAAGTAACCTTATTTATCTGGCATTATTTT
>CAZSEK010000076.1:0-4391 GCA_964605945.1 uncultured Methanosarcinales archaeon | reverse complement strand
TTGGTTTGAATGAAGGAGAGAAGTTTTTTGTTATCGGAAATGAAGATACAATAATATTAAAAAAAGTTACACCTCCCTCGTTTAAAGATTTTGATAAATTAATTAAGAAAACACAGCAATTTGCAAAAGAAAATAAAATAACAAAGAAAGACTTAGATGATGCAATAAAAACATACAGAAAACAACATTCTAAATAAAGTTAAGTCTTAAAAAATCATCAGGAGCAAGTATAGGTATATTTCTATATTTTTTTAATTTTAATAAATGCTTATCTTGAGAGATTATATAATCTGCACTGCCGGCTATAGCCGCTTCTATAAATTTATCATCAGTCGGATCTTCTACGATAAATATTTTTTCGTTAGGATTTACAATAATTGAATTTGAAATAATTAAATCGTTCCATTGTTTTATTAAATCTTTAGAAAGTTGAATTTTAAAATCATTTAAAACATTATTAATTTCTTCGATTATATCTTCAGAGATTATTAATGTAAATTTGTTCTCTTTCCAAGCCATAATTAATTTATTTGAAGAACCTTTCCAAAAAATGCCTGAGATAAACACGTTTGTGTCGAGAACAAGTTTCATTTAAATCAACCAAATTAAAATAAAATAAAAAAATTAAACAGAAAATAAATCTGTTTGAGCTCTTTCGTAAAAAAAATCTTTGTCCTCATATATTTCCAATAAATTCATTATTCTTTGTTTTTGTCTGCTCATTTTTTCACCCCCTTGTTTTCATTGTTAACATACGAATCTGTTCATTAAACAAATTCTCTATAAATGCTGTGTTTTCATGTTTGTTTTCCATTTTATCTCCTTACAAAATTCACGCTTCAAATAAAAAATAAAAGACATTAAACCAACCTTGGGGAAGTTTGGTTCTGTCAAATGAGTTTTTCATCAACCTCGATAAACTAAGTATAGAATTAATTATTTAAATACCCTGCGGCAACATGTCCAGTGTGACTTGTGCATTAATATTTGAGAATAGATTGTGCTAAAATAAAAGATGACTTGTGTTAATACAATATCTTAAAATCACACAGCTTATTGTTCTTATCGGACATATTTGCTGAATTTATATTAATCTTAGAATTCAATTTATTTTTTATGAGCCAATAATCAGAAGGAATTATTTTTTCCTTATCTAATTTTTTAATATCAAACCATTTTAATTTTCCAGACGCTGTTTCTTTGAACCTTATTTTTTCAGAATTCACTTTTGTAAAAAATAATATGAAGCTGTGCTTTACTGAGCTATCATGAACTCGTTCATGCAGGACAGCATTTATAGAGATAAATTTTGTTTCGAGAGCTGATTTCTCCGTGACTTTTCGTATGCTCACTTCTTTGAAACTTTCATCCATGTGCATTTTTCCGCCAATCATTCCCCAATAATCTTTGTAAGGACGTTTGTTTCTTTTCATCAATAAAATTTTATCATTATGCATTACTGCAACAAGAATAACAGGCAACGGACTTAGCTCTTGTCCTCGGAGCTGAGAAAATATAGGAATATATTTTTCTGCATCTTTAGTCAAAAGATAATATTCTTTGTTTTTTTCGATTAAATTTTCTTTTCTCATCTGCTCGAGATGATATGCAACCATATTGGATCTTATTTTAAGTGATTTTTCTATCTCGTTGAATTTCAATTTATGCTTATTTAGAAATAGCCTGAATATTTCTTCTCTTTCTTTTTTCGCCAAACTATCTTTGACCATGCTCTATGGAATTCGTGTCTATTTATATAGTTTTAGTCAAATTACTTCGAGGAATTATTTAAATATGCGAGAGAGTTTCTTTTATTATGACTTATGGAAATACTTATCCAAGAGAGCCAAAAGAAGAGCCTCCAAAGCCAAAAAGCGTCATCGAGGCTCTTTGTAATGAAGCAGGATATAAACGAGAGAATCTTGAAGGCATAGAATTAGAATCCAAAATAGATATCGAGCCAAGACGCAGATGGTTTGACCTAGCTAAAAGTGTGCCTCTTTCTTTAGGCGAAAAAATAAATTTTCCTGCTCCCTACTCATTAGACAAAGTTTTAGATATCAGCGATGCTTTTCACGAGTGTTATGGTTTTGTTGGAGAATCTATTGTTGAGGCATTTACAAAAGTAACAAAACAAGGTGAAACAAAAATTAAGATAAAAAGCGAAACAGAATATTTAACTCGAGAGGGAATAAGTTTATTGAAAAGAAGGGAAGAACATAAAAAAAATATGAGTTCTCAAGAGCTTGTTTCTTTTATTGCACAAGAAGCAAGAAAAAGCAAGGTTCCATTAAAATATGTTGGTTCATTTCAAAAACAAAGTAAAGAGGCATTTGTATTCAATCCGATTTCTGGAAGAATTTTTGTGGTAGCAACAAATTTATGTAAGGCCAACTTGGAGGATAGGGGTCCTTTATACCAATTAGAGTTAGAATATTATGGCCAAATAAACGGATATACTCATCCTGACAATATTATTGAAGAAATGGTTCTTCTCACTCAATCAATGATAAATGCTAGCTCCAGATTAGGTTATTCTGGAAGATCAACGAAATTAACAAAATTTGATTGGTTGGCTGGAAATGTTAGATAGAATAATATATATCTCGGGTGTTCATGGCTCTGGAAAATCTACACTCATTCGCGAAATCTGCAAAAAAGAGGAATTTTTAGAGCATAAAAGAGTTCATAATCTTACTTTGCAGGACACATATATCAGAGCGGTTTGGAGACTGACAAAATATTATATTGAAGCAAGAGAACAAGAAGACTTATCAAAAAATAATTCTCAGAAAATTGTTTTGGGCAATAGGTGTGTATATGATAATTTTGCATATATGAATGCATTTAATAATCTTGGGTGGATTTCAGCAGAAGAGATGAAACATCATTCAGATGTTTTTGAAGCACTTTTTCCGAAACAATTAAGACCAAAATACGTTATTCATCTAGCGCCTTCTTTTGATTGGGTTAAAGAAAGATTAGAAGAGCGATGGAAAAAAGAAGATAAAAAATGGCGAGAAGATAATTTAGATTATCTTGTCGAAGTCATAAAGGAATATGATAAAGTATACTATGCACGAGAATTTAATGTTTTGAGAGTTGAAGAAACAGATATTTCAGAAAGAGTAAAATCTGTAATGAATTGGATGAAAGAAAGACAAAGAAAATAATTAATATTCAGTCAATTTCTTATTGACAATTGTTGTGTTGCCGCCAGAATGTGTTCTTTCTAAGGAAATGAATTTTCCCTCGTCGAGTTTTGCAATTTTTCTTTGGAATGTTTTATATGAGGCTTTTCCTCCTGCTTTCTCGTATGTTTTGAAAAGATCTCCTATTTTTTTCCCTGAATTCTCCTTTATGACTTTTAATATTACTTTTGCTTCATCGTCTAATTCATCTGCATTCTTCATTGTAAACTGATTTATTTTTTCAATTGCTTTTTCTACATGTTCTGGTTTTATTTTCTTGCTTGCTTTCTCTTCTGCAATTATTGAAGATTCTCTTAATAAAAACAAACCTATTCTTATGTCTTTTAATTCAGATGCTTTTTTTGCGATTTTTTCTAAAGCTTGGCTATCAACACAATTCTCGTCATGAAATGCATATGAAATTCTTTCTTTAATTATACCTAACATTTCTTCTTCTGTATATTGAGGAAAATCAACTTGCTCGAGCAATAATCTGCTTCTTATTCTGTCGTCAATTTCTAACAACCATGATTTGTAATTTGTAATTAAGAAAATGCTTTTTCGATATATTATTTCTGAGAGCACATACAAGAAATCAGTATCTTCTGCTTTGTCTATTTCATCAAATATGAAAACAGCTGATTTTTTATTTATTATCTGCGCAACAATCTTGAATAAATCTTCTGTGCTCTTGTTTTGCGTAAATGCATATCCTACTGCTTCGCATAATTCCAAAACAACTTTGTATGTTGTGTTCTTATGCCAGCAATTAACATATATTAAATTTAATTTTTCTGAGAATTCATCTGATTCGTTTAGCTCTTTTATTAAGTGCCGTGCTAATGCTGTTTTTCCCACTCCTGGCGGACCAGAAATAAACGCATTTCTTCCATTATGCTCGTTCATCAATGGCTTTAAGCATGATGCCAAGAATTTTTGCTGTATTTCCCTGTAAGGAACATTCTTAGGCAAGAACGTATAATCTAATGCATATTCATTCTTCAACAAGCTTTCATTATGCTTTAGCAAATCATCATACATACCCATGTTATTAAGAAATAGAGGGAATTTATAAAAGTTTTGAAAAAAAGAAAAAAAAGAAAATTAAAAAAGAAAAATTATTTTGTTTCGATATCGAAAAGAAAATTTATTCGTGACCAAGAATACTTGCGTGGTCTGAGTCGCAACGAAGACCCGCAG
>CAZSEK010000075.1:224-4420 GCA_964605945.1 uncultured Methanosarcinales archaeon | reverse complement strand
TCCATTTGCCGTAAATGATTTCATTCCATTCTTATCAGACTATTTAAGAAAAAAATATAAAAATACTTATTTAAACAAAAATAATTTTGATAGATATAATTTATTAACTAAAAATATAGATAAAATTAGCAAAATAATCGATGCAGAAGATTTATTATTAATACATATTTTAATTAAAAACAAATATTTCTTTAATAAAATAATAAAAATAGAAAATCTTAAAGAAGAATTAGTTTATTCTGTTAAAGTCGAAAGTGTCTGCCATTCATTTACGGCAAATGGATTTATAAATCATAATACAGAAGCAAGATTAGCTAAAATATCAGATGAAATGCTTCAAGATATTGAAAAAGAAACAGTTAATTTTACTCCAAACTTTGACGGAACATTAAAAGAACCTGTTGTTCTTCCTGCAAAAATTCCAGGATTGCTTGTTAATGGAAGTTCAGGTATTGCTGTCGGTATGGCAACAAATATTCCCCCTCATAATATAACAGAAGTCTGCACAGCAGTTAGTGCTTTGATAGATAATCCGCAAATAACAGATGAAGAAATTATGCAAATTGTAACTGGTCCTGATTTCCCTACGGGCGCAGAAATAATTGGACGAAAAGGAATTATTGATGCATATAAAACAGGAAAAGGAAGTATCAAAATAAGATCTATAATTAATATTGAAAAGAAAAAAGACAGAGAAAAACTCATAATCAGCGAAATACCTTATCAAGTAAATAAAGCAACATTAGTTGAAGATATTGCGGGACTTGTAAGAGACAAAAAAATAACAGAAATATCTGATTTAAGGGATGAATCAGACAAAGATGGAATAAGAATTGTTATCGAGCTGAAAAAAGATGCAAATGCAGAGATTGTTAAAAATCTTCTTTATAATTATTCTAGATTAGAAGATAGTTTTGGAATAAATGTTGTTGCACTCGTCGATAACCAGCCAAAATTATTGCCATTAAAATCTTGTTTACATTTCTATGTTCTTCATAGAATTGATGTTACAAGAAAAAAATGTATGTTTGATTTAAGAAAAGCAGAAGAAAGAGCGCATATTTTAGAAGGATTAAAAATTGCATTAAGCAATATTGATGCTGTTGTTGCACTCATAAAGAAAAGCAAATCTGCTGATGAAGCTAAAAAAGGATTAATTGAGAATTACAAATTAAC
The DNA here is from genome assembly GCA_964605945.1 of uncultured Methanosarcinales archaeon. Lineage (GTDB taxonomy): Archaea > Nanobdellota > Nanobdellia > Woesearchaeales > UBA9642 > UBA9642. The sequence goes on along the minus strand of CAZSEK010000075.1, from coordinate 3,244 downwards.
TGAAGTGCAAAGTCAGGCAATTTTAGATATGAAGTTACAAAGAATCGCTGCATTAGAACAGGAAAAAATACTTAATGAATTCATTGAACTTATGAAATTAATAAAAGAACTTAAAGAAACATTGGGTTCTGAAATAAAAATAAGAGATATAATTAAAAAAGAGATGAAAGAAATAATCGATAAATACGGAGACAAAAGAAAAACAACAATTACAGACACAGGAGAAGATTATGAATTTGAAGTTGAAGATTTAATTGTAAATGAACCTGTGGTTATCACAATCACACATTCAGGATACATAAAAAGAATGCCATTGCAAACATATAAAGTCCAAAATAGAGGAGGAAAAGGAGTTATTGCCTCTGATTTAAAAGAAGGAGATTTTGTTGAAGACTTGTTTGTTGCAAAAACACATTCGTATCTTCTTATGTTCAGTAATAAAGGAAAAATGTACTGGCTAAAAGTCCATCAAATACCTGATGCATCCAGACAAGCACTTGGAAAAGCAATTGTGAATCTCCTTGAATTACGACAAGATGAAAAACTAAATGCAGTCATACCTGTAAAAGAGTTTGATGATAAACATTATCTTGTTATGGCAACAAAACTTGGGACAATCAAAAAAACCAATTTAAATGAATTCTCAAGCCTAAGAAAAGGAGGAATAATTGCTATAAATCTTGATGATGAAGCAAAAGATGAGTTAATCAATGTTGTTCTAACAGATGGCTCAAAAGAGATAATACTTGCATCTAAAGAAGGACAAGCTGCGCGTTTCAATGAAAAAGATGTTAGAAACACAGGAAGAACATCTGCAGGAGTTAGAGGAATCAAACTTGATGAAAAAGATGAAGTAATAGGGATGATTGTAGCTGAAAAAGGCAAAAAAATCCTTTCCTTAACTGAAAACGGCTATGGAAAACAAACAGATATTTCTGAATATAGATTAATTTCTAGGGGAGGAAAAGGAGTAAGAAACATTAAATGCTCTGAAAGAAATGGAAATGTTGTTGCAATAGCTTGTGTATCTCCTAATGATGATGTTATGTTTATAAGCAAGAAAGGAATTTTAATAAGAACAACTTGCGGACAAATATCTGATGTAGGCAGAAGCACACAAGGTGTAAGATTAATGAAACTTTCTCCTTCTGACAAAGCAATCAACATGGCTAAGATAGCTAAAGAAGCGCTGAATGGAAATACGAATATAGAGAATAATGTACATAAGTAGTAATGAATTTCTTTTTTTGAACACTGGACATGTTGGCGTAAACTTTATATATCTGCTCATTTAATTACAAAGATATTAGATATTTTAAGAGTTTTTAGTTATTGAAGAGGTTTAAAATGAGCGTAAATCTTAATGAAAGAAAAACGGAAGAATATGTTAGAGATATTTTAAAAGCAGACAAAACAAAAAATATTCTTATTGAAGAACAAAAATCAGATAATCCCCGAATAGATAAATTGTTAAAAAATGCATCAAAATCGGGGAATGGATGCGGAAAACCGGAGTTTATTGTTTCGTTTAAAGAAATTCCTGATTTAATCATAATTGTTGAATGTAAACCAGATATAACTAAACATGAAAGTAAATTAAGAGATAAATTTAAAGATTATGCTGTTGATGGAGTGTTGTTGTACAGTTCATATCTTAGTAAAGAATTTAATATAATTTCTATTGCGGTTTCTGGACAGAAAAAATCTGAAATGAAAATATCTAATTTCTTACAATTAAAAAATTCAGAATTAAAAAATCTTGAAATTAATAAAATCTTAGATTTTGAAAGTTATTTACAACTCTATAAGAAAAATCCTGAAAAAGAAAAAATATCTATTCAAGATTTAATAAAATATTCAAAAGAACTCAACAATAAATTAAGAGACGATTTTGAATTAGAAGAAGGACAAAGACCTCTCCTAGTAAGTGGAATATTAATCGCATTAGAAGATGAAAGTTTTTCTACATCTTATATCTCGGAAAAAAGAGCTATCGATTTGGCTAAAGCATTGACTGCTACGATAAAAAAAGTTTTAGAACAACATAATATCGAGCAACAGAAAAAAGCAGATATGGTTAATATTTATAGTTTTATTGAAGCAAACAATAATATTGCACAAGATTTGAATAATAAAAGAAACACTAAATTAAGAGATTTAATAACTGAAATAAAAGATAAAGTTCACGTATTTTTGAAAGATTATAAGTTTCATGACGTATTAGGTCAGTTTTACAGTGAATTTTTAAGATATGCAAATGGAGATAAGGGATTAGGAATCGTATTAACACCTAAACACGTAACAGAAATATTTTCTGAGATTGCCAAAGTAGACAAAGACAGTATTGTTATAGATAACTGTTGTGGAACGGGTGGATTTTTAATAAGTGCTATGCAAAGGATGGTCGAAGATGCAAAAGGAGATCAAAAAAAGATAGAAAAAATACATAATAAACAACTCATAGGTATTGAGAATAATTCAAAAATGTTTTGTTTGGCTTGTTCAAATATGATGCTTAGAGGAGACGGAAAATCCAATATTTATTACAATAATTGTTTTGAAATAGACAAAAAAGGAGTCAGAGCATTAAAACCAAATACAGGGTTTCTTAATCCCCCTTATTCGAAGAAAAATGAGGATTATCAAGAGTTAAATTATGTTTTGAACTGTTTAGATTTTTTAGAGAAAAATGCTTTATGTGTTGTGATTGTTCCTATGCGATGTGCGATTAAAAATAATCCCCTTAAAGAAAAATTACTTGAAAAACACACATTAGAAGCGGTAATGTCTATGCCTAATGAATTATTTTCTCCTATTAATGCAGTTACATGCGTAATGGTTTTTAGAGCACACATACCACACGATAAAAACACACAAACATGGTTCGGATATTGGAAAGATGACGGATTTATAAAAATAAAAAACGAAGGAAGAGTAGACAAATATAATAAATGGATTTTAATTAAAGAAAAATGGCTATCTGATTTTAAAAGTCGAAAGGAAATAGCAGGAAGGTGTGT
>CAZSEK010000075.1:0-214 GCA_964605945.1 uncultured Methanosarcinales archaeon | reverse complement strand
TAAAGGTTATAAAAATAAAAATGTGATTACAGGATATAGCATTAAAGTAGCTATAACCTCTAGTGATGAATGGTGTGCAGAAGCATATATGGAAACGGATTATTCCGATGTTAAAGATGAAGATTTCGAAAAAGAGATAAAAAAATATCTTTTATACAAAGAGTTGGAAAGATAATATGAATGCCATCAAAGATTATTTTAATATAGAATATGG
>CAZSEK010000074.1:0-4492 GCA_964605945.1 uncultured Methanosarcinales archaeon | reverse complement strand
ACATAACAGTCGTATATTTAAATTACGGAAAAAAAGGATTTATGCAACACAGCATGTCATTTTATACCTTTATGGACGAAGATGCCTCAAAGGCGTTATTAGGAGTCAGTGTATCAAAAAAACCTCTTGAAGTAGAATTAAGAAATTCTTTTTTTTGTTATGGTGTTCCAGAAAATGAACGAGAATCTATGGCTGATTCGTTTCTTAAAAACAAAGATATTAATCTTCAGTATTTAGATGACTTACTTTATCAAGAGATAATGTCTGTTTCTGTTCTTTTAGCAGAAAAAACAACAAGTACAGAATTTGCAGGTTATTTTTGTAGGTTTTATAACAGAAAATCCAGTTTATCTGAAGACTACAAAAAACCCTCATTCGATTATGCAGAGGATTTACAAAAATATTTTAATTATTTGATATCTGTTGTTGAGCCAAAAGTGAAACTTTAAAAATACTCTTTCTCTCCTTAATTCATGGGTACAAAAATAACAGATTTGCTTGTGACAAAAGAGATTTCTATAGTTGATTTAAAGAATAAAATAGTTGTTGTAGATGCATTTAATCAATTATATATGTTTCTTGCATCAATAAGGCAACCAGACGGTTCTTTGCTGAAGGATTCACATGGAAATGTGACAAGTCATTTGAATGGTTTGTTTTACAGATTCACAAAATTAATGCAACAAGATATAAAATTCATATTTGTTTTTGATGGAAAGCCTCCTGAATTCAAATTAAAAGAAAGAGAACGAAGAACTGCATTAAAACAAGAAGCAGAACTGAAATATGAAAAGGCAAAAAAGGAAGAAAACATAGACGACATGAAAAAATATGCTTCAAGAACATCAAGGCTAAATGTAAATATGATTGCAGATGCAAAAGAATTAATTGATGCATTAGGTTGCGCAATTATTCAAGCACCTTCAGAAGGAGAGGCGCAAGCAGCACATCTTGTAAAAAATAAAGATGCTTATGCTTCATTATCTCAAGACGCTGATTCGTTGATTTTTGGATGCCCTTTAGTTATAAAAAATTTAACATTATCAGGAAGAAAGAAAAAGCCGAATGCACTTGCATATGACGCAATAATTCCTGAATTGATTTTACTTGATGATACATTAAAAGAACTTGATGTTGAGCTAGATCAATTGATTGTGATTGCAATGCTTACTGGAACAGATTATAATATCGGCGGAATAAAAGGCATTGGTCCTAAAACTGCACTGAAATTAGTCAAGCAGTATGGAACAGGAATGGATAATTTTGACAAACTATTCAAAGAAGTAAAATGGGATGAAAGTTTTAATTATGATTGGAAAGATATTTTTAAAACAATAAAACACACAGAAATAACAACAGATTATTCAATAAAATTCAAAGAAGTTGATGATGAAAAAGTTATTGAAGTATTATGCAAAAAACACGATTTCTCAGAAGAGCGAACAAGAAAAGTTTTAGAGAATTTGCATAAAAAACCTATTGCGCAAAAAGGATTAGGAGAGTATTTCTAATGGCATTAGCGCTTAAAGTTCCTATAAGAGAAGCCCAAAAATGGAAGGAATTCATATCAAAACAAAATTTATTTGACAGAGAATATAAAATAATAAAAGACAATAAGTTTATCTATTATCCGATAAAGCAGAAATTTCAAGTTTTGAAAGGAGATGTTTCTTTTGCTGAAAAAACATTTGAGAAAATAACTGCAGAAAGAGGAACATTAAAAGACAATCTTAAAGGCAAGCTGACTGAAAAAGAATTTGAATTTTTGCAGACAGCACATGATATTATCGGAACAATTGCAATTTTAGAAATTCCTGCAGAATTAGTTAAGCATGAAAAATTAATTGCAGAAATACTTCTTAAAATAAATCCTATGATAAAAACAGTCTTGAAAAAAGCCGCATCACACGAAGGCACATTCAGAACTCAAAAAATGAGTTATTTAGCAGGAGAAAAAACAAAAGAGACAATCTACAAAGAAAATAATGTCCGATTAAAGCTGAATGTTGAAACAGTCTATTTTTCGATAAGATTAAGCAATGAAAGAAAAAGAATTGTAGAATTAATTAATGAAGCACATAAAAAAACAAAGAAAAAAGAGCAAATACTTGTCATGTTTTCGGGTTGTGCGCCATATCCTGTTGTTCTTGCGAAAAATACAGAAGCAAAACACATATTAGGAATAGAAATAAATCCAGAAGGCCATAAATACGGCCTGGAAAATATTAAATTAAACAAATTAAATAATGTTGATATTATCTGTGGTGATGTAAAGAAAGTTATTCCACGTCTAAAAAAAACAATTGAAGAAAATAAAGAAAACAAAAAAAATAAAATCAAATTAATATTCGACAGAATACTTATGCCTCTGCCGAAAACAGCAGATGAATTTCTTGATGAAGCACTGATTGTCTCAAAAAAAGGAACAATAATACATTTTTATGATTTCCTTCCAGAAGATAATTTTGATGATGCAAAGCAGAAAATAAACGTTGCATGCAAAAAAAGAAAAATGAAATACAAAATTTTAAGGATCGTCAAATGCGGACAGCACGCACCGCATGTTTTCAGAATATGTGTTGATTTCAAGATAATGTAATTTCAAAACAAGATGATTTCAAAAAGGTCAAAAGATAAAAATGTTTGAACTCTTATTTTTCATAAAATTTTTCATAGCCATTATTTTTATTTTGATAATTGCTTATTTGTCTGAAAAAATAAGCCCGAGATTTGCAGGGATTTTATCCGGATTTCCAACAGGAACTGCAATAACTCTTTTCTTTTTTGCTTTGGAAAACGGAACGAATTTTGCATCAATAAGTGCAGTATATAATCTGGTGGGAATGCTTGCACTGCAGACTATGATTTATTTGTATTATAGAACATCTGATTCTATAGGCTCTTTAAAGAAATATGTTATTTTAATATCCTGTTTCATATCATTGTTTGCATATTTTGTTGTTGCATATATTTTGCACATGATTGAGTTTAACCAATTCACTGCGTTGCTTGTTCCTTTGTGTTCTATTCCTTTGCTAATATATCTTTTCAGGAAAATAAATAATCATAAAATTGAAAAAAGAATCCCTATAACTAAAAGAACAATTATTTTTCGGGCATTTATTGCAGCATCTATAATTTTGTTTGTTACAGAACTTGCAAGAGTTGTTGGTCCTGAATGGGCGGGGTTGTTTTCTGCATTTCCAACAACAGTTTTTCCTTTGATGCTGATTATACATATGACTTACGACACAAAACATGTTCATACTTTTATTAAGCACATACCTCAAGGACAGGGCTCAATTGTTCTGTATTCTTTTGCTGTATTTTATTTTTATCCTCTTGTAGGTTTGTGGTGGGGAACATTAATTGCATATGGATTTGCAGGAGTTTATCTTCTGTTTTATTATTTGAATGAAAAGATCAATTGGAAAAAAGTTTAAAGAATTTTTTATTTATCACATTTCTTTTATGTCTTGTTCTATATACATAAATCCTGCATCAGATAATCTTTTTATTTTTTCTTCTTTTAATTTTCTTATTGCAGGAATAACAATATTATAAAATCTTTTTTTAGTCATAATCATATTTTCCTCTGCAATTCCTAGATTTTTAGCTGCTTGTTCATACAAACTAACAAAAAAATAATGTGCTGTCGGATTAATCATATTGATTGCAGTTTCCATAATATCTTTAGAAATGTCACTTACATAAATTATTTCGTATTTTGAAAGCCAGGAATTTAGATCTTTAAATTCGTAATTCGTAAATTTAGTTCCATTAACCGTGATGGAATAAGGTTTTTTACTTTGTTTTGCCAAATACATAGTAATAAATAAACACATATTTCTACCCATAGTGTATTCATTACTAGGAGTAAGATTCATATATCCTAGTTCTTTATCATAAAATGCTTCTGCATCTTTTTTGTGTCTTAATTGTGCTAATTTTAAAAGATTAGCATTATATATTTTAACACCATTCATGTTAATGTCTATTCTATTTGAGTTTTTCCTTGCATTAAAATCCGCTAAACCTTCTTCTCTTAAATTAAATAAAGATGTGTAAAGACAATTTAAAAAATAAGCTGAATTTTTCTTATATATATTTTTAATTTTTATTTCATATTTTAATTCAAAGGAGTTATTTTTATTCATTCTGTCAAAATGGTGCGTCATTTCATGTATGAAATATCTAGTTATGATTGTAAAATCTATTTTTTTTAAATAATGATAAGGTGCAACAATAGTTTGCAAAAACCAAATTCCAGCACCATTAAAACAGGCATTTTCTGCATCTTCAAAGATGGAAGACATATTGAAATCTTCTTGATTTGAATTTTCAAAATACCATGCTTTTCCTTCAACTCTTTTAATTCTCATCTGAAGATTAAATTCATCAGATGTTATTAATGCAGGATTATTTTTTATTATTTGAAAAAAAACTTTACTAAAAAATTCAAGTGAATAATGTCTGAATAACTCATAAGAAA
>CAZSEK010000073.1:0-4754 GCA_964605945.1 uncultured Methanosarcinales archaeon | reverse complement strand
CTTCAAGGACTACAACAAATCATGAAAAACCCTTCAGGATACTAAGTGATTACTATTATCTTCAAAACCATCAAATTTATAAACGTTCTTCACTAGGAAGTAATTGGTGATGCCTCATGAAATGCAATGTAGGAATTATTGACAGGATAATACGATTTGTTATCGCAATCATATTCGCAGTTATGGGATTTATTTTAAGTCCTTGGTGGTTTATTATTTCCTTAATAGCACTAATAACAGGACTTTTAGGATGGTGCGGTATTTATTCTATTTCAGGAATAAGCACATGCAAGAAAGTCGCTAAAAAAACTGCGAAAAAGAAAAAGAAAAAATCAAAAAGATAATTTTTTTATTTTTCATATTTTTTCTTCAGTAAAAATATTTAAACATCCTCTTAAAAAATAAAAACATTTTCTCACTTCGTATTGAAAATATTTCGCTCTGAGCGAAACATTTATAAATCAATACACATTTATACACACTTGAAATGAAATTTATGCTCAATAAGAAGGATATAATCACATTAAATCAGGAATTTGATGAGGGAAATATAATAAACGAAGCAAGTTTAGACTTTGGATTAAGTTATGCTAAAAGAACAGAAAATTGGACAAAAGCCCTTGCATATTTAACTAGAGCAATTTTACTCGACCATGTTTTCGAAGAAGGAAACAAAAGAACTGCAGCATTATTAATAAAAAGCTATGCAGAATACGAAGGACATAAAACATATGATGATAAATTATTGAAGCTCATTAAAAATATACTTATTAAAAACACAACAAGTATAAACCATATTGAGGAGATGATTAAAGATGCAATCAAATAAATTTATTAAAATTGCAAAAAACATTGCAAAAAAAGATAAAGAATTATTCGATAGTTTAATTGAATTTGAAAAAACACACAGAATAAAATCAAAAACAAGATTAAACTTCACAATAGATAAAAATACTGCTTCGCAATTCAGAAAATATTGCAGAGAGCACGGATATAATATGAGTGCAAAAATAGAGCAAACAATGAATGAAACAATATCAAATAAATAACTATTTAAATATTACAAGAACAACTTAATTGAGGTATAGAAAATTAAAAATTTTCAGACCTCTTCGTTAATTCAGAGGTATAAAATGATTCAAGAATTTATGTCAATAAAAGAAGCAATGAAGCAAGGCTCAGGAGATGTCAGAATTAGAGGATGGTGCCATCGTCATAGAGGAAGCAATGCGATGAAATTCATCATTATAAGGGATGCAACCAATACAATTCAGTGTGTAATTGAAAAAGCAGCTGTTGATGAAGCAACATGGAATGAAGGTCAGAAAATAGACATAGAAGCATCAATGGAAATCGAAGGAACAATTACTGAAGACAAAAGAGCGCCAACAGGATATGAACTAAAAGTCAAGAAAATGAAGATGATTGGCGAGAGTCCTACATATCCTATCCAAAAAGATCAGTCAATAGAATTTTTGGCAGATAATAGGCATCTATGGTTAAGAAGCAGATACATGACTGCAATATTAAAAATCAGAAGCACTGTTTTTGGTGCAATTCATGAATATTTCAGAAATCTTGATTTTTATGAATATCAAAGCCCCATTTTTCAGGCAACACAATGTGAAGGAGGCTCAACATTATTTTCTGTAAATTATTTTGGAAAGCCTGTTTTTTTAGCTCAAACATGGCAGTTATATGCAGAACCGGCAATATTTTCACTTGAGAAAATATATACGATTGCACCAAGCTTCAGAGCAGAAAAATCAAAAACATCAAGACATTTGACTGAATACTGGCATGCAGAAATGGAAGTTGCATGGGCAAACTTCAAGGACATACAAGATTATGGAGAAGGCACAATAAAACATGTTGTAAAAAGAGTTCTTGAAAAAAATATTGAAGAACTTAAAATATTAAACAGAGACATAAAAATATTAGAAACAGTAAGAGATAAATCATTTATCAGAATGACTTACACAGAAGCATTAAAAGAATTAAAAGAAAAATGCGATATTGATATTGAATGGGGTAAGGACTTAAGGACAATTGAGGAAGATAAATTAAGCAAACTACATAATCAATTTATTATTGTAAGCAACTATCCAAAAATCGTCAAAGCATTCTATATGAAAGAAGATGATAATGATTCAAAAGTTGTACATGGATGTGATTTTATTGCACCAGAATGCTATGGGGAGATTATTGGAGGAAGTGAAAGAGAATCTGACTTACAGAAATTAAAAGACAGATTAACAGAAATGGGAGAAAATCCAGAAAATTACACATTTTATTTAGACACAAGAAAATACGGAAGTGTTCCTCACAGTGGATTTGGAATGGGTATAGAACGACTTGTTTCATGGATATGCAAATTAGATAACATCAAGGATGCAATCCCTTTCCCAAGAACAATGACGAGAGTGACACCTTAAATTTTTAGAATTATTTTTTTTCTTTATTTTATACATCCAACAACTTATCAACTTCTTTCTTGATTCTGTCTTCGTATTCGTAGACTTTCTCGCCTTCGTGTTTCTCTGATTCAAGGATTTTTATAAGATGTTTTGTAAGCTCGTATTCTTTGTCCTTATCCAAACCAGAAACTTTTATCTGCTGAAGATGTTCTTTTATTATTGCATCTTCAACATCATCTACATTTTGCTCATTGACTTTGAGCTCTTCAAATTCTTCTGAAACTAATTTATGTGTATTTTTAAGGACGAGAAATGCGCCCTGCGTATTTATCTTGTTGAATATTTCCTTGAAATTTATATCTGATGTTTTTCCTGTCTTTAATTTTCCATGGACTTTTAAAAGAACAATCGTATTCAGGAATTCTTTTTTATGAATTTTATTTTCTATGTCTTTCTCGACTTCTTCGGGGCTTTTATGCTCTGCATCTATATTTATTAAAAATACATTTTTTAAATTAATATCCTCTTTATGCAATTTTCCATCTTCATAAATATAAAAACTCCCATTATGCAATTTTTCCAATTCTGAAAAACTATTTGGAAATAATGGTCCTGGATAAACAACATTTTTGTATCCTTTCATTGAAAATTCTTTTACAATATGAACATGTCCTCCTGCATAATAATCAAATCCTTTTGGCAGATAAGATAATTCGCATGAATCCATTTTTTCCATACCCTCTGGTTTTAATTCAGATATTGCAGAATGAAACATGAATATTTTGAAGCCTTCTTCTTTTTCCAGATGTTCTAAGTCTAATGAATCATAAAAGTTTTTTTCTAACATTCCTTTTTTTCCAAGCATGCCTGTTATTTTTGCTCCTGTTTTTTCATCCTGAATAAATCTAAGATGAAGTTTGCCTTCTTTAACAGAACCTTTCACGACATTTTTCATAAGTCCTGCTTCTTCCAAAACATCAAGCATAGTCTTACCTGAAGGGCTGAAATCATGCGAACCTGCAATAACATAAACAGGAATCTTATTTTTTCTCAGTTTTCTTAATTCTTTTACAACAGATTTTAAATTATCTATTCCTGGCAATGCTGTATTGAATAAATCTCCTGAAATAAGAATAAAATCAACTTTTTTTTCAATGCACATCTCGACTGCTTTTAAGAAAGATTGTATTGCCAACTCCCTTAATTTAGGTTCTCTCCATGATCCTATGTGGCAGTCAGCTAAGTGTGCGAATTTCATAATAATAAGAATATTGTGGGTTTTAAAAAGATAGCGGAATATGGCACTTAAGAATAGAAACTATATATATTAAATTAAAGACCGCACAAAATCACCATATTTTTTGATTTGTCAGAATTTACTTCATCATAAGGTATTATAGGTATGTTTGTAACAGGTCTCAATTTAGGAGTATATCTTTCCCTTTCTTCAGGAAAGATCACTCTTTTCAATCTAAGAATTCTGTCATCATGAGTGTGATATGCTGGACACAAATCAAGCAATTTTATCTCAGAGATATCTCCATAATTTATTCTGCATAAAGGCATTCTATTAAAATAATCTCCAAAACCATGAACACTTATAACTTGTTCTTTTTTTTCAGGAAAAGAAAACATTAAAAAGAAATCTTTCATAAAATCATATGCTCTGGCTGCAGGAATAAAATAATCTATATTTCCTTCAGTTCTTACAAAAGCTAAATCTTGATAAGTTGAGTTCTTTATTGAATCGTATTTTAGTGTTAAATCATCGAGAGGAAATTGTGTTTTAATATCTTTTTGTTTTAATTTATCTGCAAGAGGTTTGTTTTTCAAAAATTTAATTTCAAATTTGTCCTCTATTCCTAAAGTAGAAATAGTCGAATTAGGAGTTAAAGAATATATGACATCGCCTCGAAAAGAAGTAGATTTTATATACTCGGATAATTCTCCTTTTTTTCTTTCAATCATTTCGAGTAATGTCTGAACAGCTCTTTGCCCGGGAGTTCTCTCAGTTTGTTGAACCCTAGGCATTTGAGCTGCTAATTCGCATTGTTCGAAAGGAAATAGGATTTTTTTACCTTGTGTCATTTGTGTAACCACCACATAATAGTTATATAAAATCATAGGTTATTTATAAAGGTTTTGATTTTGCGGACTTTGCGCGGAAATTAGTTGGCTTTAGCCAATTTGTCAAAATAAGATATTTTTCGTCTATTGTGTAGAATTATTCTTGCTAACACTTGTGTTAGTTGTGCAAGATGTCTTTCTTTCATCAGTAGTCTATTTTTTCTTTTAAAACTTGAATGGAAACTTTCGCTATGGCTTCTTTTATGATAT
>CAZSEK010000072.1:0-4803 GCA_964605945.1 uncultured Methanosarcinales archaeon | reverse complement strand
ATCAAAGATTATTTTAATATAGAATATGGTCAAAGAGAATATCATTCAAAGAGACATCTAGTTGACAAGCCAGGAGATATACCTCTAATATCATCAAAAGGAACTAATCAAGGTATTTATGGACATTTTGATATTAAGCCGAAGTATAAACATGTCATTTCAGTTCCAAGCACAGGAACTATTTGTTATGCATTCTATCAGGGAGAAAATTGTTGCATAGATGATAATTGTCTTGTTTTAACACCAAAAAAAGAATTGACCCTTAATGAAATGTTTTATTTTGTATCGCTTATACGAAAAGAGAAATATAAATACATGTATGGGAGGCAAGTTACTCCAGAAAAACTAGGAAACACAAAAATTCCTGAAATACCTAAATGGGTATATGAAGATATAAAAGAAAACTTTGAAAAAATTAAGAGTCCAATAAGTAAATCAAAATTAAATCTTTTAGAAAAGAAATGGAAATATTTTATTTATGAAGAATTATTTGATGTTAAAAAAGGAAAAAGATTAGTTATGTCTCAAATGAATCAAAATGGAAAATATCCCTTTGTTTCATCTATTGATAATAATAATGGTGTGAGCTGTAAAGTGGATGTAAAACCTAATCAAGAGGGAAATACAATTACTGTAAATTATGATGGGAGTGTTGCTGAAGCATTTTATCAACCAGATCCTTTTTGGGCACTTGATAGTGTTAATGTTTTATATCCTAAATTTAATCTAAATTCGAATATAGGTATGTTTCTTGTAACACTCATAAAAAAGGAAAAGTATAGATTTAATTATGGCAGAAAATGGCATAAAGAAAGAATGGAGAAAAGTAAGATAAAATTACCTGTCGATAAAGAAGGAAAACCTGATTGGAAATTTATGAATGAATTTATCAAAACCATGAATTATTCTAAATTATTGAATTAATCTCTTGTTTTTTAAAAGAAAATTTGCATCAAAATTTCTGTTAATTCTAAGAAAAAATTAAAAAAAATCCCGAACAATTATTGAACGATTGAATTTTCAACCAGGAACATCTTGCTTTTACTGAAGCTGCCTAAAGACAAAACCATACGACCGAAAATAGGTGTCTTTTAATTTGATTTAACAGGTTGTTGTTGCTTAAGTTTCGAACAATCGTTGTTTATTACAAATTGGTTGATTATTAAAAAACTGTCTTTCTAATAAACGATTGTTGTTGTCTTTGTTATTTAAAACCTATTTAATCAAGCTCAAGTTCCATTCTATATTGCTTCTGGTGTTTTGGTTTTGTTTTGTTTTTCATAAATACTCTCGGTTAAAAGAGATTTACTTGGTGCTTTTTTCAAAACTCAACTTTACTAAATTCCTTCTTGCACTATTGTGCGGATTTTAGTTGTGGTCTATAATCCCATCTACTTAGCTCCTCAATAATTGTCGGGCTTTCTATGGTATTCTTTGCCTTGCTTTAAACAAATACTTTTTGTCTTTACTCTCCTCTTTTTCGCGGGAAACCGAAATTGGTTTTGGTCCTTATCATGCCTAAGCGTTATTAACAACAACTTATGGTCAAAGGAAGATCTCGTTCTCTTCACTATTAGACTAAATTTCTTTGTTTTATTTCTATTGGTGGTGATTATATTTGTCGTTAAACAAATATTAAATGGGATTGATGAATTTATGTGAAATTAATATAGTGATTACATGTTTTTTGTTGTATGATGTTTTATATCTCAACGATTAAATGGAAGGCTTGACCCTGTCCCGAAAGACAGAGTCAAGGATTGCGTGAACTAATGGAACATGATATTGTTGATGTTGCTTTGTGGTGCAACATAAACAAGTTTCGGCTGTTGAGTTGCCTTAATCAGACAACGCAAATAAACCAAAAGGCAATAAAACACAAGTTTTGCTTGAGACAACTTCGAATTATTACAAATACTGCGACGATTCGATTTAAAAATCCTCCTGCTTTTGTCCACGATAATATGGACTTTGAAGGTTCAAAACTGACCATACATGAATTCGATCATGCCTTACTCAATTTTTCCAAAGTTGTTAATGTTTTATTCAAGTCTTCTAACTTCTCTCCAACTTTGTTGCCTGGATCATTTGATTTGAGTTCATTATATTGTTTGTACAATGTTCTTGCAATCGCCTGATTTTCGGTAATTGTTGCTGTCATAGACTCTTTTTTCCAATCGATTTTTTTGCTGTTGAATGTTTCTAACAACTCAACAAGCCTCGACAATGAAAAGTTAATGCTATTTGCGATTAATTCTATTCGCATAGCTGTTGATTCTGCAGTTGCATCCAGTTGTTTGGATGACTGCTTCAATAAATTAAGGGCAGTTTTCAGTTCATACAATGAATTTCCTGCGCCTTTTAATGCCTCGTTGATTTTTGTCTTGGATTTATTTGATTTATCTGTTGAATGGGTTTTGTCTGTTAAACTTTCTTTGATGTTCTTTAGATCATTTCTGAACAAATATAATTTTGATATTGCTTCATTGCTTGTCTCTTCAAATGTAAGCTCATGAAGTTCTTCAATAACTTCTTCCTGCTTGATTGAAACAATTTGATAGATTATCAAACCGAAAATAGTTATGCTGAACATTGCCTCAATGACAACAAGGATTTTTGCAAATCCCAAAGGATCTATGTTTCCATATCCTATTGTCAATGCTGTAATGAAGCTGAAATATACTGCATTTCCAAAACCATAAACATTGTTCGTTAATGGTTCATTTTTGTAAGTCAGCTGTTGACTTGATGATAAGCCAAAATACGCCAAACCGAAAATGATGATTATGAAAAACCACAGCAAAAGCAGTCTCTTTAAGGAGAGAGTTTCACATATTGAAATCAGTTTTTTTCTCATTTTCGTTATGGATGCCTGTGGGGGCGGATGTTTTTATATTATTTTGGATGTTTTATGGGAAGTAATAAAGTAAATACGTATACACTTTTGTATACTAATGTATCATTTTATGGATATAAGTTATATTTAAACCTTTCGTTTTATGTTTAATTAAGAACAGATTTTTGTCGATTTTTGGAGCTTTCCTGTGTTTTTTTGTGATTTTAAGTAATTTTTTTTGAAAAAATTCAGCATTCGAATAATTATTTCTCGACGAGAAAGAAATAATTAAAAAATAATAACAATAAATACTTGTTTAAAAAAACAAAATTTAAATATTACTTTAAAAAAGAATAGGTATAAAGGCATAATAACACACATAAACAGATAATAACACACGAACAGAGTATAGCAAATTAATGAAAGCCATAAATAGTAAATTTAAAGTTAAAAAAGAGGTTTTATGAAAATAGACAAACTTGAGCTTTTAAAAAAAGGATGGTCAGCATCTGAAATCGAGAACGCAGGCAGAATAATAGATGAAGCTGAAACAAAAAAACACGTAGGAATAAAATTTCTTGATAAATCTGTTTTTTGGGCTATGCTGTTTCTCCTGATAATAATGAATGTTGTCTGTTCAATATTCATAGCAAGGCTTCTGTTCATAGTCAGAAATTATGCAATTGATATTATTGTTGCGCTTGTTGGGTTTATTTTTGGTGTGCTTTTCACAGTGCTTATTGCAGATATAGAAAAATTAGACAAAACACATCATCAGACACTAATTATTGTTTTTGTATTAAGTGGTGTAATTAATTTCGGGCTGTTGACTAATTTCATCAAAGATATGGCATATACATCTGCTCTTCCCTTAGTTCATAATGCATATGTGATAGGCGCTATATATCTTACTGCATTCCTCATACCTTATGTTGTATTCTTAATGAGAAGGACTCAAAAACAATAAAACTCAAAATGAATGTATGATATGAATTCATAATATAATTCAAACATAAAATGATGAACAAAGAACTTAAAGAATGGACTCTGGCATTTGTCAAGCATAAAGATCTTGCATTCGGAAAGCTTGTTGAAATAAAAGAATCTAAAAAAGAGAACAAAATAGATTTCAAATTCAAAGACAAAACCAACACACACATAATAACTGAAAAGTTAGATGAATCTGTTCTTAAATCAATAGAAAAAATAGAGCACAAAACAATTGTCTGTCTGAATAATGAAGATAATTTCAATTTCCTGACAAAAAACTGGAAAAAAATAGTTCAAATAAAAAATCTTACTTTTATTTTTGTGAATTTAAAAAATCAGGAAAAATGGCTTATAAACCCCCACATCCACAACATGATTGCTGAAGAAGAAAGCCTTGTTGCAGGCTTGAAAGCAATGTTTGATACATGCAACGGAAAAATCATTGATGTTTCTAAAGGGAAAAAACCCAAAAAAACATCTATGTTTGAAGAAGGTTCTCCTCTTGATTCTGAAGATGAAGGGGAAGAAGAAAACGAATAATAAGATAAATAGACTAATTTCTTAATATGGAGTATAAAAAATCAAACACATATAAGAAACTTAATAATAATTAAAAAGAAACAAAAAAATAAAGATTATTTATTCGTCATCAGCATCTGCATTGTAATTTGGCAGTGCTGTTCTGTTTATAATCATTATGTCGCCCATGCTTTTAACAAGCTGATGAGGTATAATAACTCCTTTTGCTGATCCTAAAACTTTGTTTAAGAATGAGTTCTTTGTTGCTCTTACTCTCCATCCAAAGACTTTAGTACCTGAAATGATTGCCTCTTCGACATCTCCAAAATAATCTCCTGTGTCTGTGAAAACTCTCATATCGTATGTTTCAGAAATTTTTTTCATTTTTAGCATTTTATCACCTTTAAAGTTTTTATTTTGATATTTATTTTAAATAACAATAAATTAACATCAACCGT
>CAZSEK010000071.1:0-4825 GCA_964605945.1 uncultured Methanosarcinales archaeon | reverse complement strand
CAACATTAAAAAAATTTTGCGCATCAATATCAATAGGCATTAATTTTTTTAATGTATTTTTTATTTTCTCCTCTATTTCATTATCTAATTGCTTCTCTTCAGGATACAAAAAAACAGTTATCTTTATGCTGTGGAATAGTTTCATTTTATCCTCTGCCGAGATTTATTTGAAGAGAGATATTTAGAATATTTTTTCATGTGCAATTCTTTAGAAAAATATTCGGATGCAGTCAAAATTTTTTTAATGTTGTGAGTAAAAATATTTCCTATCAAATATCTTTTATGATTTGATTTGACATAAACATAACCTGCTTCATCTAATAAGATAAATGTGTTCTGATCTTTTTTTCTTTGAGGTTTTATCGCTAATTTAAAAGGAACATTTGATTTCGAAATCCGTGAAATTAAAGAGAGATAATCTTTTTTGAAGGTGATGTATTTTTTATTTTTATAATCAACATAATAATATCTTAATAGTTTCCATTCGTAGACATTTGAGAATTTATTTAAAACTTTTAATATGTTTGTTAAATCAGGGCCATTTTCTTTTGTAACCAAAGTATTTACAACTACTTTTATCTTCGTACCCTTTAATATATTCATACAATAAATAAATTTTGAAAAATGATCCTTTTCTCCTCTTATTGTTTCAATCAATTTATTTGTTGATCCATCTAATGGCAAAGAAATCATATCAAGAGAATTTTTTACTTTTTTAATAAATTTTTTAGTGAGCATACTTCCATTTGTGCATAGTTTTACAAAAAAACCCAATTTCTTGGCATATAAGATTAGATCATCAACCTTCTTTACAAAAAGAGGTTCCCCGCCAGTAAAACTTATGTATTTTACACCTTCTTTTTTAAGAATATGGAGCGCCTTTTTTTGTTGATTGAAAGTCAAGGCAAGCATCTTTTCTTTTTTAGCATAACAAAAAGGACAATGATAATTACATGAGGAAGTTATCTCCCAACAAACACCTAATGGAACAAATTTGATACTTTTTTTCATTGCATTCAAAGGATGTTTCAGTTTTTAAATCGAATATGGTCCTTTCCTCATTTAAATTTTTCTACTTGTTTAATCATAACTAGTGCGTGCATTGAATTTTTAAATGTTTCTTTTATTTTCTCCTTTATTTCATTATCTTTCTCAATCTCTTCAGGATACAAAAAAACAGTTATTTTTATGCTGTGAAATAGTTTCATTTTATTTCCTCATTCCTACAAAATATTCATATCTGTATCTTCCAGCATCAGGTGTGTCAAGCATGAATGATTTTCCTTCTATTTTTGTTAAATAATAAGTATATTCTGGATGTTCGTGTAGACAAACAAAAACAAAAATACCTTTAGGCGTCAAAGAATTTGCAATCATCTTGAATATTTTTTTCATTGATTCTTCTTCGAAATAATCTATTCCCATGCTATTTATTATTAAATCATATTTTTTATTAGATTTATATTTTGTTATGTCTGCTTTTGTGAATGTGCATTTCTTAAGTGTTTTCTTTTTCTTTGCAATTAAAAGCTCTTTTGAAGAAATATCTACAAGATGTATCTTTTCATAACCTTCTTTAGCTAAGATTTCTGAAATATTTCCGGTTCCTGCACATAAATCTAATATCTCGGTATTTTTAGAAATTTTATATTTTTTTAATATATTGATTATTTTTTCTCCAATTTTTATATTTTGAGGTACTATTTTTTCATATCTTGAAGAAATCTCATCATAATAATTCTCATAATCTTCAGGAGAATGTTTTACAGGAAAGAAATAATTTTCAAAATATTGTCTATACCAGAAAGCTTCTTTATTATTTATAATTTTTATCCAATACGTTCCTTTAGGCGGAGAGCTTATTTGAATCCAAGAAGGTCTTTTTTTGTTTTTTTTATCAAATCTGATTTTGTAATCCTTTTTTACATCTGTTGCAACATAAAATTTGTCAAGTTTTATTTTTTGTGTCATTTTATTTCCTCATTAATCCATCATAAATAAATTTATGATAGTTTGCAATTTCTTCATTCTCTATTATGATTGCAGAAAGTTCTTTTGTCAGCTCGAATATGCCGACAAGCTTCTTTCCGAATACAATGTAAACATTGATGTCTTTTAATTTCGAATTGAATTTAATTTTAGTTAATTTTGCATATTCTGGATTTTCAAGATATTCTTTTTTAATAGGATTTACAATAATATTTAATTTGATTTTTTTATTTATTCTTAATTTTCTTGCATGTAATGATTGATATTTTATCATCTCATCTATTAATTCTCCATTTCCGTATGCATATAGTTCTTTTTCATCTCCTGAATATAATTTTTCTAAAACCGCTGAAATTCCTCTGCTTCCTTTAAATAATTCAACTGTTGTTTGAGAGTTAATTGAATGTGAAATAGCATTTAGTTTTGGAAGAGATTCTTTTATTAATTCTTCTTTTTCTTTTATTATGTCTAATATTTGTGAAGGTTTGATTGCTTTGAAATGACTTTTTCTATCCATTAAAAACTTTGAAACAAATCCTTTTTCTATCAATGATTTTAGAACAGGATATACAGTAACTCTGTTAAGTTCTGAACGATCTGTTATTTTTTGGACAGAAGACTCCCCTAATTCTAATAATGAAATATAGACTTGAATTTCTTTATCAGATAGGCCTAATGAACTTAACGATGCTCTTATTTCTTCATCCATTCTTTATTTATGCTGTTGTCATTTAAATATATTTCTATTTGTTGATAATAATTAACAACAAAAACTTATATAGTTAATATATTATATTAGTACTAAATAGTAGTTAATTAAAAAATAAGGGGGTATAAAATGACACTTGGAGTTATAGTCAATTGCACAGTAATGAATAAACAAGGAATAATGGCAGGGGATAAAAAACCTTTAGAAATTATTATGCAATCTGGAAAAGTAATTTGTGAAGCATATAATAATGGAAGATGCACATATGGTGGTAATTTATGTAGTTATGGACCACAAGCAAGACACTTACATACTATGAATATGCAAACATATTCAAGAAATAAAATAATAAGGAGGTAAATAAAATGAATGAAAAACAAGATAAATCAAATTTAGAGAAAGCATTAGAAAGTATGCCACAGTATAAGCGAGGTTCGTTGGTATTGTTTGAAAAGGGAAAACAACTCGAACTTAATATGGGGGATATTGATTTTCCGGACATTTATTGTGTTTTAAGACAAACAGAACAAGCGTATGAACAATTAGACGCTTCAGGAATTGATGTATCTGCACCTTTAACTGAGAAAAGATTTCAGATTGCAGAACTTGTATGCGATTATTTGAATGCATCCATTGTAGATATGCAGAATAACATTAGAAAAAGAAATAAAGATTACAATGGAATTCCAACTATTCGAGAGGATTTAATTGAATGTGCTGGAAAATTAGATATGTATGTGAGAAAACTTTATCCGGAAAGTTTCGAGAAAAAAAATAAATATACACCCGCATTTTTAGATCCGGATTAATTTTTTTCTTTTCTTCTTAAATAATCCTTTCTTTTCTCTTCATCAAACTTCTCTATAGAATATCGAAGCATTGTTCTGGGCATGTGGTGAGTATGTTTATCAAGAAATTTCTCAAGAACCTTAACATCACGTTTTCCCATCTCACGAAGCATCCATCCGACAGCTTTATGTATTAAATCATGCTTGTCATTCATTAATATTTCAGAAATATTCAAAGTATCTTCGAATTGATTATTTCTTATGAATGTGTGTGTTGAAACAATTGAAATTCTTTTTTCCCAAAGATTTGATGAATTTGCTAATTTATACAATATTTTTCTCTCATTTTTTCTATTTAGTAAATATTCTCCGACAATATATGATGAAGAGCAATCAACTAAATCCCAATTATTGATTTTTTTTGCATTTTTAATATATAATTCGAATATTCTTTTCTTTTCATTTTGATTTGCTTTTCGGAATTTATTTACAAGAATATTCAAAGCACATGATCTATGCTCGTGGATTTTGCTTGAAAGAAGTTCTTGTATTTCTGCAAATGTTATATCTGAATTTGCGTATTTTTTTGCAATTTCTTTGTTTTTAGGTGTTGTTATTCCTAAAAAAATATCTCCTTCTCCATATTGCCCTTTTCCCGTCTTAAAAAACCTTAAATATATTTTTGCTTTTTCAGGATTGCCTGCTTTTTGCAATTCCTTTTTCAGCTGAACCAGTGTTGACATAATGTAAGAACTCTGCCTTAATATATAAATATTATTAGTTATGTCGGTTCGGTTATTATTTTAGATTGGTTTTTTTACAACAAAAAAATAATCTGTAGAATTATTAATATATTCTTCTTTTTCTGCATATTTAATTTGGAGATTAAATAATTCTTTTTTCTTTTTTGGATTATTAAACCATTTTGGTTCAGCATATTTATCTAATAAATTAAACACCCCTAAAATTGTAATTATTTCAAATCCTTGATATTTAATGTCTTTTTTTAATTCATCTAATGTAAATTCGTGTGTCCAATGACCTTCTTTAACTCGCCAAGAAATATGTCTGTTCCCTGTTCGCATATTTTTTTTAAATAATTTAAAATTTCCTGATTTTAATTCATGTTCAGAACAATATTTAAGTCTATTATTTACATTTCCTATTAAAATTCCTCCAGGTTTAAGAACTCTAAATATTTCTTTTAAGGCTTTTTTATGATCACCACAATAGTCAAGAATAGCATTCATGACTAATACTGCATCGTAAGAATTATTTTTTTGATTTTTCATTACATCTGTCTCAAGGATACCCAATTTTTGAAAATTGGGAGGAATTG
>CAZSEK010000070.1:0-5003 GCA_964605945.1 uncultured Methanosarcinales archaeon | reverse complement strand
ATAGACGAGAACTTATATATAAATCTTTCTTCAGAAAATCGAGGGTTTCATAAGACCCGGAAATTTATGATTTCCAAAGCCCGAAAATGCTCGGCATTTTCTATGTTTTGGCTGAAGGGCTTTGACCATAAACTATTAAATATTATTTACTGTCGATAGAATTAGATAAGAGTTATTCAGAATATTTGTTTTTAGATAGATTGCTATTCTAGCTTTAGGAGACTCAAAAAAACCTTTTTTATGTCCTGTTTGATGGTGTGTTTGAATTAGTATATCTGAAAGTTCTTCAGGAACAAATGTTTCAAAATTCAAAAGTTTTTCTTCTTCAGCCTCTTCTTTAATGGTTGCAATATCTGATTCAGGCAAAATAGAAACATCATATCTTATTTTAGATGCGCAATTGTTTTCTATGCTGTTTTTTATGCAAAGAATATTTTCGAATCTTTTTTCTTTTGAAGAATCGTTCAGATAATATATGGCTTCTTCTATGGCGTCTATTAAAATAATGTTTTTCTTAATATATTTTTCAGAAATTTCCACGGTTTTCACTAAATCTTCTACCATGGAATATTAAATATTTATTTCTCTTTATTAACTTTACTAAAAAATAGTAAAAAAATTATTCTAAAGAAATAGCGCCGTGCTTGCAGGCAACAACACATGCACCACAATCAATGCACAATGATTTATCTAACTCTAATTTCTTTTTTCTTGATAATGCTTCAACAGGACATGCTTCAACACATCCAACGCATTTACCACCGCATTTGCAAGAAGTACACTTGCCGTCTTGCCAGCAGCATTTTTTATAATCAATTTTTATTGTCATTTTTCACCTTTATTTTTTAAAATAATCAGCGGAGAAAAAGATTCCCACTAAACTTTTTAAAATCCTTGGAAATCATAGATTTCCGGGAACTTGAAATAAAATTTCAAGTAAGTTTAATCAAAAATAAAGGTCGCTTTACAGCGACAGATACTCTCTAAACTCCACGATTTTAAGCGGAGAAAGGGACTCGAACCCTTGAATGACTGCTTTGCAGGCAGTTGCCTTAGCCACTTGGCTATCTCCGCGCGCCTTTTACGAAAAGTCACGTCAAAAGTGCGCGACATTTTGCTACGCAAAGTCCCTCGCGACGACTTTGATGACGATTCTTTGTAAAAAACCTAAACGGGTGTGGGAGGATTTGAACCCCCGACCTACAGCTCTCGACTCGTCTTAATAGACGATTAGAAGGCTGCCGCGCTCTTTGTCTTCGACAAAGCCATTTGAAAGCTCTTTCAAAGTATCCAAGCTGCGCTACACACCCATTAAATGAAAGAATTAAATAATCATATTTAAATTTGATTGTTTTTATAAATGATTTTTCAAAAAACTATATAAACTACTCTTGTTTTATAAGAATATGACAATAGAAACAGCAAAAGGAGTAAGGGATTTTCCCCCAGAAGAAAAAATAATAAGGGAAGAATTAGTTAGTTCTCTGACTGAAATATTTCAAAAATACGGATATTCTCCTCTTGAAACACCTTCTTTTGAAAGATTAGAAACACTCACTGCAAAATTTGCAGCAGGAGAAGAAAGCGATGCAGCAAAAGAAATTTTCAAATTTACAGACCAGGGAGAAAGAAAACTCGGATTAAGATTTGATCTAACTGTTCCATTTGCAAGATTTGTCTCATTAAATCCAAATTTAAAAATACCTTTCAAAAGATATGAAATAGGAAGAGTCTTTAGGGACGGCCCGATAAAATTAGGACGTTATAGAGAGTTCTGGCAATGTGATGTTGATATTTGCGGTGTAAAATCAGTTAAAGCCGAAGCAGAATTAATTCTTCTTGCAATAGATTCTTTTAAAAAATTAAAATTAGATGCGTTCATTGAAATAAACAATAGAAAATTATTATTTGGATTAATGGATTATTGCGATGTTCTTCCAAATAAAAGAGAAACTGCAATTGTTTCAATAGATAAAATTGCAAAATTAGGAATAGAATATGTTAAAAAAGAATTAGAAGAGAAAAATATTTCTCGTGAATCTGTTAAAAAAATAATTGAAATATTCTCGCTGAAAGGAACAAATGAAGATATTTTAA
Organism: uncultured Methanosarcinales archaeon; assembly: GCA_964605945.1. GTDB lineage: Archaea > Nanobdellota > Nanobdellia > Woesearchaeales > UBA9642 > UBA9642. The sequence goes on along the minus strand of CAZSEK010000070.1, from coordinate 2,906 downwards.
AAGAATTGAAAGAAAAAATAACATCAGAAGAAGGAATTGCAGGATTAAATGAACTAAATGAATTATTTTCTTATTTGAAATTTGTTGAATCAGGAAAAATCAAATTAAATATTTCACTTGCAAGAGGACTTGCATATTACACAGGAACGGTTTTTGAAGGTTTCTTAAAAGAAAGCAAAATTAAATCAAGTATCTGTGGTGGTGGAAGATATGACAACATGATAGGAATGTATGCAGAAAATGCGCGAGATTATCCTGCTGTCGGAATTTCATTCGGGCTAGAACCAATAACAGATGCATTAAAACTCATAAATTCTGAATATAAGAAATCAGTAACAGAACTTTACATAATTCCAATTAAAACATTCAATGAATCATTAGTTATTGCAACAAAATTAAGAGAAGCAGGATTAAATATAGATATTGATTTAATGGAAAGAGGCATTTCTAAAAATCTTGATTATGCAAACGCAATGAAAATACCTTTTGTCGGATTTATAGGCGAAACAGAGCTTATTGAAAGAAAAATAAAACTAAAGAATATGAATTCTGGCGAAGAAAAACTTCTTGAATTAAATGAAGTGTTGGATGTTGTTGTTAAGAATAGAAAGTAATCTAAAAATTCTATTGAATAATAAATAAAGATATTTAGAACACAAATTGTTCTTTAAGTGTCCATGGAGAATATTTAGGACAAAATTCAATAGGTGTAACAGGATATTTTTTAATTATCTCCATTTTCCTATAAAATTCATCTAAATTTACTTGAGGTGTTTTCTTAATATCTTGTGATTTAAGTTTCTCATCAATAGTATACATAAGATATAGAAAACAAATAAACTATATAAATTTTACTAAGAACATATAGAAACGAATAATCTAAAACAATAACCTTTAAATACCTTAATCTTACTCTTTCTTTAAAGCAAGTAAAGCAAATATTATTTAAAATGGAAACTAAAGATAATTATGGAAAAAAATTGGGCGAAGAACCTGTTGTAATGTCAAAATTATTTCCTGATAAGCCTTATGTTCCTGTTAGTTTAGTGGGAACAGTAATTGACTTAAAAGAATTTAAGGAAAAGAATGAAAGAATAGAAAGAGGAAATTATGTAAGATATGTCAAGCATCTTAACGTATCAACATCACAAAAAAGAAATATGCTGGAAGGAGTAATTGACAAAAAAGAAATAGAGAAAATATTAAATCTCGAAAGTCATATTGGTGATTAAATATTATTTAAAATGGAAACTAAAGATAAACTTAAAGAAACAAAACCAGAAATAAAATCAAAATTAACAGAGAAAAGCTGGTCTAAAGATATAGAAAAATCAGTTTATACAGAATGGAAAGCAGATAAAAGATATAAATTCAATAAAAATTCTGGGAAAAAAGTATATTCTATAGATACTCCTCCGCCTTATGTTAACACGCCAGTTCACATAGGACAAGCAACAACATATGTTCTTATGGATATGTTTGCAAGATATAAAAGAATGACAGGACATGAAATATTATTTCCATTAGGACTTGATAGAAATGGTCTTCCTATTGAAATGGCTGCTGAAAAAAAATTCAATGTAAAACTTACAAATACTTCAAGAGAAGAATTTATAAATTTCTGTTATAAGGTTTTAGAAGAATCATCATTAGCATCAACAGAATCTTTTTTAAGACTAGGAATTGCATTTAATTCGTGGGAAAAAGGAACTGAACTTGGGCAAGTCTATGAAACAGACAGTCCTGATTTCAGATCATTAACTCAAGAAACATTCATCGACTTATGGAATAAAGGTTTAATCTATGAAGATAAAAGAACAAATAACTGGTGCCCTGGATGCCAAACAACAATTGCAGATGCAGAAATAGATTATGCCGAACTTAATTCTTTTTTCAACGACATAATATTTAAGATAAAAGAAACAGGAGAAGAAATAATTATAGGAACTACAAGACCTGAATTAATCTGCACATGTGAAATGATTTGCTATAATCCTATGGATGAAAGATACAAACATCTTGAAGGAAAAAATGCAGTAACACCTATTTTCAATAAAGTTGTTCCGATAAAACCCGACCCTGTTGCGCAGATGGACAAAGGAACAGGACTTATGATGATGTGTTCTTTTGGAGACGTAACAGATATAAGATTTTTCAGAGACAACGGACTAAAAGCAACAATCGCAATTAACAAAAACGGAACTATGAACGAACATGCAGGATTTTTAGAAGGATTAACAATTAAAGAAGCTCAAAAAAAATTGATTGTTGAACTTGAAAATCAAAAACTTCTTGTAAGACAGCAAAAAATAAAACATAGAACACCAATTTGCGAAAGAAGCAAAGATCCTATTGAATTTATATCAATGAAAGAATTTTATCTTAAACAACTTGACTATAAAAAAGACATGCTAAAAATTGCACAAGAACCAAATTTCTATGCACCAGAATCAAGAAAAATATTGCTTGACTGGATAAATTCTGTTTCTATTGATTGGCCGATATCAAGAAGAAGATATTATGCAACAGAAATTCCTTTATGGTATTGCAAGAAATGCCGTACTCCTGTACTTCCTCCAAAAGGACCTTACTATAAACCTTGGAAAGAAAAATGTCCTATTGAAAAATGTCCAAATGCAAAATGCGATTCAACTGAATTCATCGGAGAAGAAAGAGTTCTTGATACTTGGTTTGACAGCTCAATAACACCTTTATATGTATTGAAATATTCTCGAGATGATGAATTCTTCAAAAAGAATTTCCCTTGCTCATTAAGACCACAAGGAAAAGAAATCACAAGAACTTGGCTGTATTACACTTTATTAAAAGATTTCTTATTGACAGGAAAATGTATTTTCAAAGATGTTTGGATAAATTATCATATAATAGATGATCAAGGAAGAAAA
>CAZSEK010000069.1:0-5094 GCA_964605945.1 uncultured Methanosarcinales archaeon | reverse complement strand
CCATGAGCAGAAACAAACTTCTCAGATTGAACAAACATTCCACCTGAACCACAACAAGGATCGTATACTCTGCCTTTATAGGGTTCAATCATTTCAACAAGTAATTTTACAATAGGTGCTGGAGTATAGAATTGTCCTCCTCGTTTACCTTCTGCATCTGCAAACATTCCAATAAAATATTCATATACCTTACCTAAAATATCTTTACTCTTATGTTCTTTATTACCTAAAGATATTGTTCCAATTAAATCTATTAATTCTCCTAATCTTTGTTTATTAAGAGAAGGTCTTGCGTAATCTTTTGGTAAAACTCCTTTAAGCGAGGGATTATGTTTCTCTATTAAATCCATAGCATCATCAATAACAGTACCAATTTCAGGTTTCTTTGCATTATTTTGTAAGTGTTCCCATCGAGCATGTTTTGGAACCCAAAAAACATTATCTGCCTTATATTCGTCGGGATCTTCGGGGTCTGCATTTTTATCTTTAGATAATTCATTATGTCTTTCTTCAAAAGCATCTGAAATATATTTTAAGAAAATTAAACCTAAACATACATGTTTATATTCAGCAGCATCCATATTATTTCGCATTTTATCTGCTGCCTGCCAGAGCTTTTGCTCAAATCCTAAATTATCTCCATTATTAGTCATTTTTAACCCCGCAACTAGTCGATATACTTGATGTTTATTTATAAAGTTTGTGCGGAAAAACTTAGAAATATTTAGATATGACAAAACCTAATAATCCGCCAAGAAGAGAACCTAGCGCTCTGTCTAAACCAATTAAAGGACCAATAATGTAACCCAACAATATACCTGCTATAACTAAAACAATCTGGGGTTCTAAAAATAGTTTTAAAATTCCTCGTTTATTTTTCATTTTTTTTAGTTATATTTTCTTGTACTCTTTGAGTTCCATAACCCATTAAATAAATGATTATATATACAACAATTTCTTTAACTTGATCATATGTTGGTTTAACAAAAAAAACTAGGTAAATTAATGCTCCAAGAATAATTATTGAACCTACAATTAATTTAATTAAATATCCGAGATTCTCTGTTGCTTCTCTATTTTTTAATATATTTAGTTTAGCCATTTGCTTTTATATATAACCAAATTGAAAGAATAATAAATATTACTCCTAATACCCCCCACCAGAAACCCAACTCAATAAAGCCTCCAATTAATAAAAGTATCCCTGTTAATGCAAAAATTGATGGAACAGTCCAACCTTGGGCTTTTTTGCTTTTCATAGTCTTAGATAATTTGAATTTATTTATAAAGTTTATTCTAAAGAACGACTAGAATAATTCCGTCTCAACTAATTTTCTTTGAGGTTTAACAATAACTTCAATCTTAGTATCATTTGTTTGTGTTCCAAACTTAATATGATATTTAATATTGTTCTTCAAACAGAAATCAATAACAGTTTCAGCACAACCATCATAAAATGATTTATAATCTTTAAATTCAGATGTTTTTGCATTATAATTCAATTTTCCAAAAACAATTTTATCAACAAAAGATATTTTTTCTAATATTTTATTCAAATCTTGATTTGCAAAATCCCAGAGGGATGTCGGAAATCCAAATGATTTCCCAACATTTGGTGTGGGATATGGTTCCATACTTACCCATGTTTTTAAACCTTTATCATGAAGATATTTTAATGATTTTATTCTGTCATGAAACGAAGCAGCTCCTGGCTCTGCTTTCTCTCTAAAGGATTCATTCAAAGAAACTAAAGTTATTCCGTATTCATTCATAGGATAATTAATTAATGAATGAGGATAAACTCCCTTAGTTAGAACAGTACATTTTATTTTAGCATCATTAAGTTTTTTTATTATCTTTAAAGACATATCTGCAATTTCAGGTTGTTTATACATAAAAGGATCTGTCATAAAACACATATGCACAAACTTAATTTGATTTTTATATTTTGGAATTTCTTTGTCTAATAACTCTAAAGCATTTCCAACTAATTTTGGTTTTATCCAATCAGCATATGTTTTAATTCTTCCAAATCTTTTAGCCATTAACATAGCATAACAAGGATATATACATCCATGAGAACAACCTTCAACATGATTTAAACAGAAATCTGCGTATTCTACCCCGCTTTTATATAATAATGATTTTCTAATTACTCTCCCAAGTTTTTTCGCCATCTAACCAACCTCTTTTTAATTGTTAATCTCCCAATAGCCTCCTTTGTCAGGACCTATTCGTTTTAAGATGTTTTTTGATTTTAGTTTTTCTATATGTTTCTGTATTGCTGAAGAATTTATCTGTAATTTATTAGATAATTCTTCACGAGTTATTTTTGGATTTTGTTTAATTAAATCTAAAATTTCTTCTTGTCGTTTAGTTAATATCTGACCACTTATCTGACCACTTATCTGACTACCCTCTTTTCTAAAAAACATCGTAATAAAGTGCGTTCCAACCTCTGCTATTTTCATGTTTGGCTCTAATTTCAGCATTTTCCTTATGCCTGTCCCCCAGCTTTCGACAAAATGAGCTTCTTTGAAAATCTTTGCAATCAACTCATTTCTGCGTTCAGATATTTGTTGTTTTTTTATTGTTTCAACAGTCAAGCCCGCTATCAACAGACCCGGGCTTCTGATTTCAACCCTATCTTTAAAAATAGCAACATCAACAGAGTCCAGACTCCAATAATCCCTGTGGCAAAAAGCGTTGATAATCGCTTCCCTAAATGCATCTTTATTTATCTCGGGAACATCAACACGAAGCAAACCTTCAAGTTTCATTCCTATGTGAATATTTTTAAGAATATATTTTTCAGCCTGATCTATTAATGAGAATATATCTCCTTCAAAATCCTGCATATCTATAGGTGTATCTGTTGTTGTAAAAACAGCTCCTCTTAATCTGGCATTCAAAAAGAAATCTCTTGGATTTTTTCCAAACAACATCATAGCCGCATTAGTGATTTTGCCATCGCACATTAGCTGCAATTTTTCAAGTGAATTTTCCACAGAATCATATTTCTTCCCTGCAATTTTAAGAAAATTCTTAAGTTTTGTCTTGTCAATATCTGAAAGTTTGGCGTTTTTGCATATGTCTGTATCCCATGCTAATTTTTCTTTGTTCTTCTGTATAAATAAATTCTCTAATTCTTTTGCAGATAATTGCTTATCTTCGTCAGCAACTCGTATATATGAACGTCCGTAAGCAAAATAAGGCTGTTCGTGGCCTTCAAATGAAACTTTTATACACTTTATATCATTAATTTCTTCTACTTTTATTTCAGGATAAATTTTTGGCTCAATATTGTGAGTTATTATCTGGGAAATCTCCCTTAATGTTGCATCACTGATATTTTGTCCAATAATTTCTCCATTATTTTTTATTCCAAAATAGAGAACGCCTTTTTTATGTTTATTTAGAATGGCAACTATTGAAATAATTGCTTCTTTCAATTCAGCTGTTGATTTCTTCAATTCCAAATATTCAGATTCTTTGTATTTCATAGTTAATCAATTAATTTATTTTTAAGAAAATAAAACTTATTTAAATACTCTTCGTGAGCATGTCCAGTGCATCCGGAAGATACCCGAGAAATAGAATTAATTTCAGTTGGTTACATTTTGTCACCACCTCACTCAGGATTTTTAGTGTCTACATTTTTATGGTTTTGTAGACACTTGATTATTCTCGAGCATTAACACTGGACATACAGGCGTAATAGTTATAAATAACGCATAATTACATTATATATGCCTGATAAACCTATAGAATTTATGAGTAAGCCCCACGCAGATGAAGATACATTCAACATAATGTGCCCTCTTGTCAGAGAATGGTTTATAGGAAAGTTTAAAGAGTTATCTCCTCCACAAAAATACTCAATCTTAAACATTCATAATAAAGAAAACACATTAATAAGCAGTCCAACAGGATCAGGAAAAACACTATCTGCATTCACATCCATTCTCAACGAACTAATAAAATTAGCAGGAAAAGATAAGTTAGAAAACAAAGTCTATTGCATCTATATAAGTCCATTAAAAGCACTAGCTAATGATATTGAAAAAAACCTAAACACACCTTTAGCAGAAATAAAAGCACTAGCTGAAACTAAATTAAAAGATTCAAAAAAACTTCTAGATAAAATCAGAGTCGGCATAAGAACAGGAGACACAACAACATCAGAAAAAGCAGCAATGCTAAAAAAATCCCCGCATATAATTATAACAACTCCAGAAAGTCTTGCAATAATGTTAACAAGTTCAAAATTTAGAGAAACACTAGCTAAAGTTGAATGGGTAATTATAGATGAAATACACGCAATAGCAGCATCAAAAAGAGGAACACAATTATCCTTATGCCTAGAGCGTTTGCAATATTTAGCAAAAGATTTCACAAGAATAGGATTATCAGCAACTGTTTCTCCATTAGATACAATTGCAAAATTTCTTGTAGGTATGGAAAATCCTGAATTAGATATTCCTAGAAAATGCAAAGTTATTGATGTTCAGGATATTAAGCAAATGGATTTAAAAGTTCTAAGTCCTGTTCCAAATCTAATAGAATCTGAATTTAAAACAACACACGAAGCAATGTATAAATTAATTGACAGATTAATTCAAGACCATAAAACAACATTAATATTTACAAATACAAGAAGCGCAACAGAGAGAGTTGTTCATCATCTCAAGGACAAATTCCCAAAAAACTACACAAGATTAATTGACAAAGAAACAGCAACAGAGGATGATTTAGAAGCATTAAAAGAACTTGAAAAATTGCAAGAAAAATCCTATGTCGGCGCACATCATGGTTCATTAAGCAAAGAACACAGATTAAATATAGAGAATAGATTGAAAGAAGGAAAATTAAAGGTTGTTGTTTCTAGTACTAGCCTTGAATTAGGTATAGATATTGGCTTTATCGATTTAGTTATTCTTTTAGGAAGCCCTAAAAGTGTTTCTAGGGCTTTGCAAAGATGTTTGTCATATGATTCGAGAATATTACTTGCGGATGGAACTTATAAGGACATAGGAGAAATAGTTGAAAATAAATTAGATGTTGAAATCTTATCATATAAAAAAGGAAAAGGAT
>CAZSEK010000068.1:0-5135 GCA_964605945.1 uncultured Methanosarcinales archaeon | reverse complement strand
GTCAAAAAATCTATCTTAAGAAACTTCGATGCCTTTTTAAATATTATGGTTTTGAAGTTCTATTATTTTGAGCTGTATTTCATTATATATTTCCCTTATTGTATTGTACAAAATAGCTCTTTCCCTGTTTTCGAATTTTGTTTTTTCAAAAATGTGCTTTATTTTGTTGTATGTTTTTTTTGCTTCTGCAATATTTTCTATTTCTATATTTTCTCTGCAGGAGTCTATCAGGGAATATATTTCGGGAAGTTTATAGTTCATGTTTTCAATAATCTCTTCTGTTTTTAATCCTGAAGGTCTTATTTCTTTCAATCTTGATTCTATGTATTTATCGAACATTTGTTTTTCCAGCGACTCTTTTTCTTTTTTAAGCTGGTTCTCTGATCTGATTATTGAATCTTTCATTTTTCTGTCTATGTTCAGCTCTCTTCTTACTTTTATCTTGTCTGTTTCAACAGCTTTTTTTATCATATTTATTTTTTCAAGTTCCTGCTGTATTTCCTCTCCACGTTCAACCAAAGGAATAGCAGATTTCATTCTTGCTTCAAATGCCTTTTTTTCCTGAGTTAATTCTGCAAGTTTCTTTTCATACATTGTCTGCATGGAATTCAATTTATTCTGCTCCTTATCCAAAAGCACATCTCTTTTTTTATCAAATGATTTTCTGTCTTTCTCAATAATAACAAGTTTTTTCTCGAGCTCTTTATTCAGTTTGATTGTTTTTGAAATTTCTTTTTTCAAAAATGCTTTTTCTTTTTTCAGTTTTTTGTTAAGTGTTGACAATACTTTCTCTGTTATTACACTGTTTATCTTCGATTCTTTTTCTTTGAGAAGTCTGTCTGTTTTTGAAAGATAAGACTGCATCTTTGCAATTGCGCTGTCTTTTTTATTAAGATTTTTATGAAGTTCCTGCAGTTTTTTAAATTTTATATCAAGTTCATTTTCTTTATTTTCGATTTTCTCCTCTATTTTTTCATCATATTCTTTCATCAGTTGTATTGCTTCCTGTTTATTTATCGAAAATTTAGGATTGTTTATTTTCTTATTGAGCTGATCTTTTAGTTTTTGATGCTGTTTTTCCAGTTTTTTGAAATGTGTGGAAATTTCAGGATTTACACTGGGCATGGTATCAAAAACAGCATTATTATTCACCAGTTCTAAAGAAAATTGTTTTTCGTCAGTAATTTTTTCTGCCTCTTGCTGTTTTTCTTCCTGATTCATATTAAAATCAAGTGCAGGAGTCTCGGGCAGTTCAGAATATTTATTGTTTAATAAAATCGGCTCTTCAGGTGCAGATGACATAAAAACATTGTTTTTAGTGAGATTGTTCTGTTCTGAAACCTGCTGTTTTGCTTTGCTAATTAAATTTATTATGTCCTGATTTTGTCTGTTGCTGTCCTCTATCAAAGGCTTCTGCTCGTTAATAGACTTATCCCAGTGTAATTCATCTACAAGATTTATAGTTTCATAAGTTTTTGAAAAATTAAGTTTTTCCCCTTTTCCTTTGCCTTTTCCTGTAATTTTTGTTTTATTTTTTGATGAAATTTCAGGCAAAGTTTTCATAGTAGGAAGTTCAGGCAGACCGGAAAGTGCTGTATCGTCGGAAATTTCAGGCATAGAAGGAATATTAAAATCAAAGTTGGGAAGTTCATGAATAGCTTCTGCAACTTGATCTACAGCAACATTATTCAATGAATCCTTCTTTTTTGATTTTTTTGAAAATAATTTCTTAAAAAAACTTTTTTTATTTTCATCAGTATTTTGCTGGCTAAACTGATTTGATTGAGAAATTTCATTATTGATGTTTGCATTATTAATGCTTTTGCCTGTTTCTATAGGAAACTCTGGCGGTTCAAGTTCTGACATAATTCACCCCTTTTTAAACAAATTAATCCTATGAGAGCATTCTTATATAAAAAACTTTTGTTTTATTTTAAAAGTGATTACACTGAAATTTATTATTTTTAGAAAATAACTGCCAACTAACTAAAAATTTATAAACATCTGTGATAATTTAAAAAAATGGCGCAAAAAAAAGAATCAGATTTTTCAGAGGCGTATCTTGTTCTTGAAAAAATAGACAAAAGAATAACCTCTCTTGAAAAAGATGCAGCATTCATCGAATTAAAAGCAAATTCTATTTCAAATAAAAAAAAGGAAAATTATAATGCAATAAACAACGAGATGAAAAACATCAAAAAAGATATTTCTGAAACCAGAGAAAAAATGAAAGTTTGCATGCATGAGATGATTAAACTATCTGACGAACTTAAAAGCACAATAAAAAATGAACAGCTGTCTCTTTTATCTGAAAAAATAGACGAGATAAAGTTCGAAGAATATGTAACAAAAAATAATCTGAAAAAACCACTCAGCAAAATATAGTGTGATTAATATGGAACTTAACAATAAAATATCAGAAGAAAAATTAAAAAAATATTTTGATATAACAGGCAAAGCTCTTAAGATGTGCGAGAAAGCACTCGACCAGAAAAGATTAAAAGATGCAAACGATTTTCTTGATATGGCTCAAAGATATTATTCTGATGCAAAACATTTCGAAAGCAAAAAAGATTATGTCCTTGCATTCGCTGCGCTTAATTATGCACATGGATGGCTCGATGCTGGTGCAAGAATAAAATTGTTTAATGTCCACGATTCTACATTATTTACCGTAGATGATTAATAAAAAATAAAATTTAAATAAATATTAGAAAAAAAAATTTATTTATATTCTTTTATTACGCCTTTAGAAAGTTTATCGAGAGGAATTGATGAATATGTTAAATACATTTTCTCTGCTTCTTTTAATTTTCCTTTTACTAACATATATTCCTCCTCAGTTAATTCAGGAATATCGTTTTTGCCATGAACATTAACGAGACCTATATAATAATTTGAGTCAGGAGCAGTATTAATTACATAAACTGCTGCTCTATATTCATAAAAAGTTTTATCTCTTATATTTTTATTAGAAATTATTTGAATGCTTAACTCACCTTCCCTGCATCTTGAAGGATATTTGAATATCTGCCCCACTACAATGTCGAGCCCGCTAAGATATATTTTTTTTATCATAAAAAAAGAAGTTTCTTTTCTTTTATAAATATTTGGTTATGTACTTTTCAAAAGAAGTAACACATAAATTAAAACAAATATATTTTGTACTTACTCATAAGTTACTACAAAAGCGAAACATTTATAAATAAGTATATGTATAAATGGAGTATGGGGGGAAAACAAACATCTAAAAAAGAAAGATTAGAACAGATGGTTAGTCATCTTTCTCAAAATTTAGAGCATTACAATCAATATAAATTTGAAAAAAGAGATTTTGATGGGACCGGTATAGTCTATTATCTTGCAAAAGACCGCGACGCAATTGTTTTACTGCCTAAAAATACATATACTGAAGAGCAATTTAGAGCTCTTGGAAATACAATAAAAAATAGAGGATATGTTTTCAATTTTTTATTCTATAAAGATGGTGTTGATTTTTTCAGAAGCGCTGCTGATGAAGAAGGAACAGGATTACAGGGAAAAACATTCAAATTAAAAGAAGATGGAACTTTAAAAAATTATTCTCACGAAGATATGTATAGGATGATACAATTGACAAAACCCGAGATAATGACGCGAGAAAAATTAAAAACTGTTCATTACTATCAACCAAAATCTGAAAAATTAGAAGAAGGCATTGTTAGTTTTGATTTTGATAATGTAGTTCATGATTATTCTCATATTCCTGCATCAGCAAGATATGGTCCTGTAACTAAAAATTCAAAATTAATCTATATGTGGAATAAAGACGGAAAAAAAGAATATTTTGGAAAAATAAAATTTAAGAAAGGGTTGTTTCAGGAAATTAAAGAAGAACCCCAACAACCAGTTCAGACGAATTTATTCTAGTTTTTTAAATTAATTTAATGATTTCTTTTTAAATAATCTAATTTTCTCCATATAAAAAAACGAAATCTTTTTAAATAACCTAAAATTCCCTTAATAATAAAATCTCCTCCTTTCTAAATTGTCTGTACGACAAAGCCAGACAAGCAGAAATAAAGTATTCAAAAATGAGTACTTGATATAACAATCGAGTATGATGTAAGAGTGGATGTATATCCAATATATTTCCTTTAAGTAAAGTAGATAGAGCGACCATAATATAGAGATTGTTAGGATTCTTAAGAGTGTAAAAATTAATTTATTAATTATAAATTCTTATGTTGTTGAATTCCCGTTGATCCTGCGGGAGATTGCTGCTATCGGGATTCGATTAAGCCATGCAAGTCAGGTCAGTAATGGCCGGCGACAGGCTCAGTAACACGTCGATAATCTGCCCTTAGATTGAGGATACCCTCGGGAAACTGAGGTTAAAACTCAATAGCGAAAGAATTCTGGAACGAATTTTTCGTTAAACGCAAGGTCTAAGGATGAGTCGGCGGCGGATTAGGCAGTTGGCGGTGTAACGGACCACCAAACCTAAGATCCGTAGGGGCCCTGAGAGGGGTAGCCCCGAGAGGGACACTGAAATACTGGTCCCAGCTCCACGGAGTGCAGCAGGCGCGAAACCTCCACAATGCGCGAAAGCGTGATGGGGGGATCCCGAGTGCTTATGCTTTTTGCATAAGCTTTTGCCAAGAGTAAACATCTTGGAGAATAAGTGGTGGGTAAGACCGGTGCCAGCAGCCGCGGTAACCCCGGCGCCACAAGTGGCAATCCTATATTTGGCCTAAAGCATTCGTAGCCGGTTTGAAAAATCTTTTGTGAAATCGTTGAACTCAATACAACGGCGTGCAGAAGACACTTTCAGACTAGAGACTGGGAGGAGTTAGGGGTATTTCTGGGGGAACGGTTAAATGTTATAATCCCAGAAAGACCACCTGTGGCGAAGGCGCCTAACTAGAACAGTTCTGACGGTGAGGGATGAAAGCTAGGGGAGCGATCCGGATTAGATACCCGAGTAGTCCTAGCTGTAAACTCTGTGAACTATGTGTTACAAAACCTCCGTGGTTTTGTAGTGCCGTAGCGAAGGCGTTAAGTTCACCGCCTGGGAAGTATAGTCGCAAGACCGAAACTTAAAGGAATTGGCGGGGGCGCACTACAAGGAGTGCGGCGGGCGGTTTAATCAGATT
>CAZSEK010000067.1:0-5196 GCA_964605945.1 uncultured Methanosarcinales archaeon | reverse complement strand
TAACCTAATAAAACTAGCAAGAAAAATAGAGATGACGATAAGATGACATTATCTTTATTTAGTAAAGTTTAAAAACTCTTAATTTCATTATTAAAAAATGGGTAAATTTTTGTCATTGTGTGCATTAGTTGGTTTTTTAACTGTAAGTTCTATAAATATTACGGGTGCAGAAGAGATTGTCGCCAAATATGCTGCAAAAAAATTCAATAAAAATGTTGCAAAAATAACGTATTCTTTATCAATTAATAAAAACACCCGTATCGAGAGATTCGATGTTACAACAAAATATAAAGATAGTTTGACACAGACAACAAGAGATACAACAGATAATTATTTACGAATTGTTGAAAATAATCAAAATAAATATTTTGCCAATAAACAAGAGATAAATATTCCTGAAGGATACATAAATCCTTTTCAACTATCAGATATGCTTGACAATTTTAAAGACACTACATCGACAAAAAAACATTTTAAAATACGTGTAGATGGTAATAAAGAAATTGGAGTAAGTTGCGAATATCACGGCGAGGACAGCATTAAGATAGGGGAAGGTCCAAAACACCACGTCAATATTTATAAAATAAAATTAGATGAACCATTTAAATGGAGACTGTTTAACATAGATGAATTTGTTCTCTATGCCAATAATATTGCGACAATGCAGGGAACTATAAAAGCAAAATGGTGTGCACTTAGTTGGTTAGGTCCAATGAATGGTTTAGGATCAATTAATGTAGATACAAAAATAAATTCTTTGAAAATAGAGTATGTTACTCCAAATTAAAATGATTCTAAAAGGCCATAGAGGAATTGTCGAGATAAAAAAAATCAATAATAGATTGATTGCTGTCAAAAAACCATTAACAAAATTCTATGACGGAAAAGAGGAAGCAAAATTCCTGAAATTATTGAATAAATATAATATTGGGCCTAAATTAATATCTTATGACGAGAAATTAAATGAATTAACAATGGAATTCATTGAAGGAAAAAGAATACAGGATTATTTTGAAACATCTTCTAAAAAAGAAATAATAAAACAGATAGAATTAATTTTAATACAATTGAATAAGATGGATCAGTTAGGAATAAATAAATTAGAGCTAACAAATCCCTATAAACACATCATAATAACTAAAAAAGGACCAATTATGATTGACTTTGAAAGATGTCATTATACAGAAAATCCTAAAAACATGACGCAGTTCATTCAATATTTATGTTCTGGAAGAATAACTTATATTTTTGAAAAAAAGAAAATTCTGGTCGATAAAGACAAGTTAAGAGAGATTGCTAAAAATTACAAGAAAAATCAAAATAAAAAATATTTAAAAGAAATAATAAAAGAATTAAACTAAATTCAAAGAATATTTTTTAGATAGCACATTTATTGAATTTAATTTTTGCGCATATTCTCCTGGTTTTTTTGCTGTTTTAATAACTTCTTTAAGTTGAGAGATCTCTTTTTCTTTTCTCTTTATTATTTTTTCAGAAGAATTTGTTTTTTTATAATCTTCTATTGAAGAAGATAATTTTTCAATTTTTGAATTTATTTTGTTGATTGTGCTGTCATATTCTTTTTTTGCGGTAAAATGACCATGAATTAAAAATGTATTTATTCTCTTTAAATCAAATTTATTGGCATGACCAACTTCTTGCAGTTCAGAATATAATGAAATAAATCCTTCATATGATTTCTGCCAAATTTTTTCTTTTTCAAGGAGAATAGTGTCTAATTTTTGTTTTGATACTCCTGCTTTAACAATATTGTACCAATTAGGTTGTGTTGCTGTGGGTTTTGAATCATATAACGTCCTGTATAATTTATCAACATCTTCGGCTAAATTTGAAAAGCTTATTGCCTTTTCTTTTAAAAAGACTTCTTTTTGTTCAGATTCTTCTGGTTCTTTCATATCAGTTAAATGTTTGAAATTTCCTGTTAAGTAATCTAAAAAAGGCTTAGTGTTAATGAATTTATTTTGTGATGAGGCACAGGTTCTGTGCAGATATATTTTTTTATCTTTTATAGGTGTAATTGTTATTTCAATGCCTGCTTTAACAAATTTTTTGTGGTGTGTTTTTGAAGGGCAGAAATCACATTTTTTCCTTTCTCCAAAATCTGTTGTAAATATTCCTGCATAGTTATATTTGCCTTCAGAAAGTAAATTAGCTATAATTATGGCCAATTCTTTATCTTTAAATGGGTTTTTTATCTCACCAGAATTGTTTATTTCAGTTAAGAGTCCTAATTTATCCAGTTGTTCTGTTACATCAACTTTAATTTCCATACTATTTTCCTACCCTAACTCTCCCCTAATAATGATTGAATAAAAATAAATAAAATTAAAATAAATTAATCTTTCTTTTTCTTTTTGCTTTTCTTTATTTCTTTTTCTAAATCCAACTCTTCAAGCAATTCTTTGTATCTGTTTCTTATTGTGACTTCTGTTACACCTGCAACATCTGCAACTTCTCTCTGAGTTTTCTTTTCTCCATTGATTAATGCTGCAACATAAAGTGCTGCTGCTGCGATTCCTGTTGGACCTCTTCCTGATGTTAGCTCAACACTCTGAGCAGATTCTATTATTTCAACTGCTTTTGACTGTGTTTCTGGTCCTAATTTCAATGTTGATGCAAATCTTGCAATATAATCAGATGGATTGCTTGGCAGTATTGTAATTCCTAGCTCTCTTGTTATGAATCTGTATGTTCTTCCAATTTCTTTTTTCTCAATATTTGAGGCTTCTGACAATTCATCAAGAGTTCTTGGTACATCATGTCTTCTGCATGCAGCATATAATGCTCCTGCAACAACAGATTCCATGCTTCTTCCTCTTACAAGGCCTTTTCTTACAGCCATTGTATAAATTCTTGATCCTTCTTCTTCAACAGAACCTGGAAGTTTTAAAAACGAAGAAACTCTTTTTAATTCAGCTAATGCTAATTTTAAATTTCTTTCAATTGCAGTACTAATTCTATTCTGCCATTTTCTTAATCTAAAGAATTTGTTTTTTCCAGAATCATTTAATTGATATAAATCTGCTTTTCTTCCAACTTCAGTTCCTAATCCTTGATCGAACTGAGTGTATGTCATAGGCGCTCCTGTTCTTCTTTTTCTTGCTACTGCTTCGCTGTTAACTTCTCTCCATTCCTGGTCAAAATCAACCATCTTTTCCTCAACAACTAAACCACAGTCTCTGCAAATGACTTCTCCTTTATCTTTATTCCAAAATAAATTTACTCCGCCACATTCAGGACATTTTTTTACATACATATTTACCACCTATATTACTATAACGTATTATGTTTAAAGCATAAAAACGCGTATAAGTTTTAATCATTAATAGCTTAATTTCATCCCCCAAAAATTAGCTATTTTCAGTTATATTTTTAAAAGAATGCGTTTATCATTTATAAATCTTTTGTTTTTTTCAGAAAGTTTTATAAATTTTGTGCTTATTTTTGTTTATAAACGTTTCTATTGAATTATTACTATTTATTTAATTATTTTATTTTTTCAACACCACGGCCTTACATTCTAGCCTTTTACAAAAAGCCTAGGGAAAAGTGAGGGTTCAACTTCGTTGAAGCCCTCATTAGGAACATAATCACGAGTGACTTTTGCGAAGTCCTTAAAAATGCCGAGCATTTTTGGGACACCAAAAACCGAAGGTTTTTTAGTGCAAATTGTCACTCACTTTTTATTAAATTACTTGAACTAAAAGTTCAAGTTCCTGAAAATAGGCATTTTCATGATTTTGTAAAAATTTATGGCGATATCGCTCACTTAGGGTGGCGGTGTTGTTCGTTATTACCAAAACATTTTTATATAAGTTAAATCAAATTAGATTAATGATGTTAAAAAAGAGAGGTCAGGGGCAGTCATTCTCGTTAGATATTATATTGGCAGTAGTTGTATTTGTACTCATACTTGCAACATTCTACACATTATTAAGTACAAGCAAAGGAAACAAAACAGAATCCCTGCAGATAGAAGCAAATACTCTGGCAAATAATCTTGATTCATCAACAGGACTTAACACACAACTTGCAATCATCGATAAAGGAACTCTTTCAAAAGACAAAATAACTGAACTTTATTCAGAGCAGGGGAATTATGCATCAATAAAACAACAGCTTGGAATAAAAGGAGATTTCTGCATCTATCTTCTTGATCAAAACGGAAATCTTATAACTGTGATAGATCCAGTAACAGGAAATGAAAGCGTAGGTTTTGGAAACGGAAATCTTAGCATTAATGATATAAACTGCGGAAATTACGTGCCTTTGACTGAAGATTAATTCTAAAAATTTTTAAATCAACTGCATTTATTATAAAAATGATGTTTTTAATCTATATATTAACAGCAATTGTTGTTTTTTTGGGATGTTTTGCAGGATATTTTTTAAGCAGGACAACATTCGAAGAAAACTCTTATGTTGCAAAATATCTTCTATTGCTTAATGTTTTGCTTGTACCATTAATTATTTTCTTTTTATTATTTAGATTTTCTTTGTTTTATTCCTTGCTGGCAGGTGTTTTTACATTAATAATTGCTGTTGTTTTTAGAAAAACAGTTCAAAACATAACGCACATTGTTTATGCTTTATTTGGGGTTGTTTTTTACATTTCATCATTAAATCAGGATTCATTCATAATAATTTCATCAGCATTATTTCTTTACAGCATATCAATCACTTCATTAGTTTCATATAAATTTTATATAGGCAAAAAAATCAACATAAAAAATTATGAAAAGAAACTGAAACAAAAAAAGATATCAAACGAGCTTATTTTAATTATATTCAAAAAATACATTTATTTCCTTGTTGTTTCAGTTTTGTGTTATTTTATATTTTAAGGGGGCGTGGTATAACGGATAGCATTCGGGTTTGCGGAACCTGAGATCGGGGTTCGACTCCTCGCGTCTCCGTTTTAGTTCGGACAACTTTATGTTGTCCTTTTGTTTTTGGTGCAGCTTTTTTTAAAAAGGTGCAAGGGCTTCGACTCCTCGCGTCTCCGTTAATATTTTAAAATAACAGAAAACAAAAAGTATTTAAAGTAAAACAATAATAAAATAATATAAATTGTGGGGAATGATAAGTTTATTTTTATCGTCAAGAGATGTGATAAAATCAAAAGCAATAAAAAAACAAAGTTTTTTTAAGGTATTCGAAAATATTCAATTTTCG
>CAZSEK010000066.1:0-5258 GCA_964605945.1 uncultured Methanosarcinales archaeon | reverse complement strand
GACCCCCATGCTTAGAGCTGGGGGATAGCCGATTTTCTACATCGGAAATTTATTTAATATCTGATTTGAGATTTAATTCATATAAATAATGTGTGGTTCCTGTATCTGCCCAATTTTCAAGAGGTTTAATTATTTTTGCACCCAATTTTTCATTTATGTGTATTGATGCACCTTCTTTTGCTGCACCCAAGATTTTTTCATAACCAAGACGTTTTGCTAGATTAGTAAATGAAGATGCTAATTTAAAACCAATATTTTGACCTTGAAATTCAGGTTTAACAGTAAATGACCATACATATAGAATTTTTCTATCTACATATTCATTATAATTTTCTAGGAATTCAGGAAGAAAATCTTTAGTTTCATTTATTGATACCCCGATTCTATCTGCAATAATTTTCCCTTCTTTTAAAACCACAACTTCTAATACATCTTTAGAAAATATTCGTTTGTATTTATCAAATTCTTTTTCTCTTAAATTAGGATGATACTCATTTTCTAATTTCATTAATTGTTGTATATATTTTAATTTCAACCAATAACTATTAAGATAAATATATTCGTCTTCCATAATTTTAGAAACCTAATTTTATTTAAAAATCTATTTATTTTAACTATTTTATAATTAATACAAATCAGAATTTCATAATTCTTTCATCAAAATCTTCTTTCATCATTAAAACAACTCTTGAAGGAATTTGTTCATCAATTATTTTATATCCACAATACTTGCCTATTTTATTTGCAAATTCAATAATGTCTTCATGCAAAGGCATATTTTTCATTTCAAGTCTTTCTCTACTTGAGCCAACATACATGTATGATTTTACTTCAACAAACATTGCATCTGATTTTTTAATTAGTTCTGCATATTTTTCAGGATGAACATCATTGATTTCTTTGATTAATGTGATACGAAGACAAGTTCGTGTTTTATTTTCTGTTTTGTTCTTTATTTGTTCTTTATGTCTTAATTTTTTCAACACATCAAGAGTTTTCATTAATCTTTCCCAGCCATCTTTTATTGTGCATCTGTCGATTTTGAAAAATAATTCTTTATTTGGTGCATCTAAAGAAACATATAATTGTGTAGGAAGTGATTTTTTCTTTTCAAGCTCTTCTAATTTTTCTGGAAGCAATCCGTTTGTTACAAGAAATGTTGTTTTTCCTTTTTTATGAAGTTCTTTGATTAATTCAGCAAGCTTCGGATATAATGTTGGTTCTCCTGCTAATGAGATTGCAAAATGCATTGGTTCTTGAGCTTCTTTCAGTTTCTTTCTATTTACTTGATCATAACCACCAAAACCACTCATTAATTTTTTTTGTTTTTTTATACTTTCTTCAATTATTAAACTTGGTTCATCAATTATTATTTTATCCATTGTTCTTTCTGTTCCTTCAAGATTTCTCCAGCAGAAAACACACGAATTTTGGCAGAAATTAACATCAGGAGTCATTTGGCAACATTTATGCGATTTGATTCCATAAAATTTTTCTTTATAACATACTCCTTGATCTCTTAATGATTTTTTCAACCAAGTGCATAATTTAACAGCAGAATTATTTCCAATCATTCCATATTGTTGTCTTTCTAAAAGTTTTTTTAATACTTCTTCCATAGATTTAGAATGAGTTAAGGTTTTTTAAATGTTATTGAATTAGCCAATAGCAAACTATATAAATCACAGATTTAAAATATTCTTATGGATGTAAAAGAAACAATAAAGAAAGCAGAAAGTTCTCCTGAGTTTAGAGAATTTATTCAGAAAAATCCTGATCACTATCTTGTTCATGCATTTTCTATAAATGATGCTCAAGGATTTAAAGGATGGGAGTTTGGATATTACAGCAAATCGTCTGATAAGATTGCAATTTTTGAATTTGATGATGATAAAGTAACTATGCATCCTGAATCAGAAGTTTTTAAGCCAGAAGAAAAGCATGTTAAAGCGCTTCAACTTGATAAAGTCAATATCTCTTATGATGATGCTATGAAAATTGTTGAAAGTACTCTTAAAGAAAATTATAGAGAACCTTTAATTAGAGCGATTGTTCTTCTTCAAAATATTGATGAATTCTCACAAATATGGAATACTACAATAATAACAATGGCATTTAATGTAATTAATGTTAAACTAGATGCAGATTCAGGAAAAGTTCTTAAGCATTCTAAAGAAAGTTTAATTGGTTGGAATAAAGAATAAAGTATATTAAGACTTCTCAATAATGATTTTTCTAGTTTGGCTAATTCATCACTCATTAATTATTCTTATTGTTCTCTAACATATAATTCATAAAATAGTCTTTCTTTCGATTATGTTTCTAAATAAGGTTTAATGTACCATAGTCTTTATAAATAAGTCCATATATTAAATATTAATAGAAATAAAAGAAAAATTTCCGACGAGGAATTTGGTGGGTTAAAATGGGAAAAATCAGCTATAATGCACATAAAAATTGTTCATGTTTAAATTCTTTTTGTGATATTAAGAAAGAAATTAAAGAAGAAAAAGAAATTAAAGAATAAAAAATTTATTTAATAAATATTTTTTATGGTTTATATTGCGTCATTATTTCATCTAATTTCTTAAACATTTTTGATTTATTAACTTCTTTTTCGTCTAATGCACTAAATTTAGTTATTTCTGGCATTAAAGAACAATGCATTTTACATGCTTTTTTATATAATCTATCTATCCAAGAAGTAGCATATCTTTTGTTCACTAACAATTGATATTCTAATAGAACTTCATGTCCATCTAAAATTGTTCTTTCTTTGCTTCTTTCTGATTTGAATTTTTTATATTCCTCTAATGTCCAATTTGCAGGCCCATGAACTAGCCAAATATGTGTTGGAGGAATTCCAAATGCATGAATATGTCCGGGTAATTTTAAATATTCATTTTCACTAATACCCTTAGGAAGTTTTTTCGAATCTTTTATTTGATAACATGCTGATTCTTCACTTCTGCTTCTTATTTGAATTTTTTTTGCTTCTCTTAGTGGAAGTCTAATTCTTAAAAATTCATCTGTTCTATAATTTTGATGAGATAATGCTGCAGAATACGGATTTAGTTTTCCTCCAAAATCTGCTCTATTTTGTTCTATGACTCTGTTAACTTGCCCTGAACCTCTTCTGGTTGGCTCTTCATTAACCCAAACATCTGCAGAATCAGGATTGATAAATGTTGTTTTGTTTGTTTTAACAAAAGAACCTACTTGTAAATCGTGATGTTGTTTATATCCGCTTAATAATGAATATGTTTCAAATAATAAATATTGTTTTTGTTCTTCAGAAACCAATACATCATTAAGAAAATCTTTCATACAAATATGATTTTGGTTTATATCTTTGAATTTTTCAGCATGAAATAAAAGATCCTGTTCTGTTCCTCCGATATCTCTAACTTTTAATTTTTTATTCTGAAAATATTCTGTAACCTATTTTATTTGAGTGCTTGTTCCACTAAAATCAGGACCACCGATTACTAAGTCAATTAAATTGTATTTTAACATTCTCATTCACCATTTATTCACTAAATAATTTATTATAAACTTCTTTGAATTTATCTTTTCCACAAAGAAGCATTGTTCCTAATGGATAAATTTCTCTAGCTAAATCGCAAACATTATTTGCAAGTTCTTTTACTTCCCATTGTGCATGTGCATCTTCTCTATGTCTTGCTAACCAATGCAATTCTCTTAGATTTAATGTTGCTTCAACTCTGACTTTATTTTGTAATGGAAGCACATATGTTGCTACATCTCTGCCATATTCTTTTGCTATTTTAAAAAAAGTTTCTGTTGCGTTTTCTTGAACAGCATAAAATACTTCTTCATTTCCAACATCTATTACATTTTTAGGTACGACTATATCTGAACTTGGTTGATCAGATTGTTTTATTAAAGTCATAGGTCTATGTCTTTTTAATTGTGCATAACATGCTTCAGATATTTCTGCTTCAAAGCTTAAATAAATATCTTCAAATGCCCTTGGTAACGAATCATGTGCGCTAATATTCAATAAAGATTTTTTAACAATCTCTGCTCTTTTTTCTAAAGACATTCCTTCGACATTTTGTTCCCAAAATGCTCTTGATTTGTCGGATTTAGACGTAAGCAATGATATTACTAAATCTTCATCTCCTTTTGATTCATATTTTGTCAACTTTACTCCATTTTTTTCTGTATATATTACAGGAGATCTTCTTAAATTATTATTTAAAGATATACTCTCTGCTAATTCTGCAACATATTGCTCGAATTTATTCGGAGTTTCTGAATAATAACGTTCTGCATCTGTGTATTTTAATAATGAAGGAACATGTTTTTTTACTTCAAGAATACCTTTAGCGAGTTGTTTTGCCTCTTCTAATCCTAATGAATTCCAGTTTCTCAACATATATTCAAGTTCTCTTGCATTAGGTGAAAGAAAAACTTGTGTTTTTGTTGCATAAGGTACGCAATATCTTGCATCTTCTTTTGCCATTCCTGAAAGTTTATCTCTAGCTTCTTTTGCTTCTTTCTTATCGCCTGACTCTAATTTTTTAACTAATTCAGGATTTTTTTCTTTTACAAGTTCAAATATTAAATCATAAGTTTGTTGATATAATTCAAAACAATCTTTCATATGATCATTAAATATTACTTTATATTTATCATCAGTGATTTCAGCAGGGAATACATAATCACTTTTGAATTGAACATATCTCATTGATTTTTCAGTATATGATGCTAGTCTATGTTTTTCTATCCAATCTACTAAAGCTCTTGAAACTCCTCCTAAAGAAAAATTAAAATAAGCATGTTCTGCAGGTGTTGCGTGTCCCATTCCATAAACTATTCCTTCATTAGATTTTCTTGCACTATCTATATCCCATATTGCTTCATGTAATATTTCAGGTATTGTTGTTTCTTTTCTACTTGTTCTTGCTCCTGCCGCACATAATGGTTCAGGTGTTGGATAATAAGAAGGAATTTTTGTGGCGAGTTCTCTTAATTTAGAGATATCTTCTTCTCCTTTTTGAACAGCTTGATAAAGCTCCCAATAAGAATCTATCATTTCTACAGGAATATTCATACCAATTAATTGTACATCAACCATATCTAACCACCCCGAACAATTATTGTTTTTCTCACGATTTTTAAATGTTATCATTTGTAACTATTCTAAAATAGATATTTTATAGTATATAGATACAAACTGCTGTGTTGCATAAATCCTTTTTTTCCGTAATTTAAATATACGACTGTTATGT
>CAZSEK010000065.1:0-5361 GCA_964605945.1 uncultured Methanosarcinales archaeon | reverse complement strand
GTGGAAGAAAGAAAAAAACATCCTTATTTAAAGGTTGTGATTATTTACTTAAACTTATTTCTTGTAATCGCCGAATGCCATTTCATTTATATCTGCATTTGTTTCAAGAGAACGTCTTCTAAAAACTCTGTTTATCTCTTCAGAAGGATTATCTGTATATGAAAACTCATCTGCCTGAGGAAGAATATTGTCGTCCATTTTATCCCTGATATGCAAAATTAAATGGAGAATATTGATATTCTTTAAGAGGTAAATATCCTCCTCTTTCTGTTAGCGCAACAGTTGGAGGGGTTTTGGAATCAGAAGGGATACTGAAATAATTTAAAATAGGTTTAAAATTAACTACGGGAACAAGTGAACCATTTATAGAAAATATTCCTATTACTGAGTTTCGAGCAATCTCTGCAAGAGTATCTTTTTCGCCAGGAGTTATTGCTTTGTCTTCTGCAAATTGATTTATGCTCGACATTATTATTGTATCTGTTGGGCTCATTCTTTCTCCTCTTAAAGCTAGTGTAATCTACTTTATTTTAATATTGAATATACAAACTAATATATAAATGTTTCTATCTGTATACAAAAATGGTCAAAATATAAGAATGAAAGCTTCCTGCAAGCTTTTTTGGGGTGGGGTGGTAGAAATTTTTAGAAATTTGCAGGAAGCATCGAATTTAAGGTTTGATTCTCAATGTATGCGCTTCGGCGGGTTTTCTCATCTCTTGCATCCAAAGCATTCCGATTTTCATCATGTTTCTGTTGAATTTATCGCTGATCTTGTATGTTTTTTTGTACATGTCATAGTCGATTAATCCCATGCTTTTCATTGGTGTAAGGATTCTGTCATAAAATTGTCTTTTATTATAGGATAAGGATACTTTCTTTTTCTGACCAAATTGATTGACTTGCTCTTCGTAAATTTTTCCATCATGAAGTGCTGTTGCAAACAAGCTCATCTCTGTTTTGCCAATTTCTCCTCCCTGCTGTTTCATTTCCTCAATCAAAAGTTTAGCTACTATTACCTGCTGATTTGTTGCGAATATAATTTCATATATGCTCTCAGGTAGATTGAACTGGTCGTAAAGTATTGTCATATTCATATTAGGAAACTAACTAATATATAAATGTTACGATTTTGTATACTGGTGTGGATTTTTGAGTTTAAATATAGAAATTAGGATATCAAATAGATATATTAGTATACATAAAAGTATATTAAATAAGTAAATTGATAAAAGGTTTTAGGATTTGATTAAGAAAAGAACTTCCTAATATTCTCTTTATACAGCAAGGAAATCTTCATGTTCCATGTTGCTGGAAAACATCTATAATAATTATTCCACGTATAACGTTCATCTAAGAATATAATGACTCCTTTGTCATGTTCGCTTCTTATGCAACGACCTGCAGCTTGGATTGTTTTTGTGAATGCAGGAAATAAATATCCATAATCCCAACCTTTTTTGAATTTGCCGTCATAATAATCAATAAGTGCTTTTGTTTCTAAATCGGGTTTTTGTAATGGCAAACCGACAATAATAACTGCTTTCAAAATTCCAGGCAAATCAATTCCTTCTCCAAAACTTCCTGAAATAACAGCCATGAGCACAGCACCTTTATCTTTGTACGTCTTAAATCTCTCTAAGAAATCTTGTTTTTCAGATTTGCTCATCTCCGACATTTCTGTAAAAATAGTCTTCTTGGTCTTTGTATTAAAATAATTTGAAACTTCATTCATCAGATAATAGCTTGGAAAATATACTGCAATGTTACCAGCAATATTCTCAGCAACATCAGATAACACCGAAGCAATTTCTTGATATTGTGCTTGACTTCGAGCTTCATATTTTGTTGATGTTTTTGGAATAATTAAATTTAATCTGTTCTCATGAGGAAACGGACTTTTCAAGCTTAACTCTTCTGATTTTATTCCAAATAATTCTTTATACATGGATGTTGGTGTCAATGTTCCTGACATCATGATTGTTGAATGAGTTGAATTTATGACTGGTGCTGTTATGATGCTTGGATCAAGGCATCTGTAAGCTAATGTTATCATATCTGATTTGTCTTTGAGTTTTTTTGTGCTTAATATTCTTGCAAAACCTTCATCCTGACCAAGCCATGCATTCAAGAAGTTTGCAACACTTCCTACATAAGAATACTGCTGTTCTTCTCTTATGGCATTTCCTATGAATACCAGCTCAGAAACAAACTCATCATAATCTTTGATTCTTTTTATTTGGAAAATAAAATCTTCTTTTGAGATGTATTTTTCGCTTGTTGAAAATTCATTATTGAATTTGTTGTTTGTTAATGCTGATGCATCAGTGAAGCTAGCTAATGTTGGAACTTTAATTTCATTCTTGTTTCTTCCATCATCAACAATAAGTCCTTTTGCATATTTTTCAAAAATATCATTTATCTGTTCAAGCTCATGCAAAATTTCATCATGATGGAATTTCTTTGCTTCTGCAATTGCTCTTCTTAGTGTGATGTTTGACAGGAATTCTGAAGCAAGGTCTTTAACTCTTGAAGGAAGATTGTGTGCTTCATCAACTATAATTAAGCAGTCTTTTAATTCTTTATTTATTCTTTTAAAGAAATTAGTTCTTATATCTGGATTGAATATATAATGATAGTCTGTTATTATTACTCGTGCTTCTTTTGATAATAACATAGAAATTTCATAAGGGCATAAAGCTCGCTCTACGCTTTTTTCTATAATATCTTCTGTTGTTGATATTCCCTGATGCTGTGTTTTTAATATACTTAATGTGTGCTCTGTTTCAATGCTTAATGTTCCCTCTTTTTTCATGTTACTAAAGAATTGGCATTTATTGTCTTCCTTAAGCACTTTACAAAACTCCGTGAATTCTTTGCTTGGAAGCCTGTCTATATTTGGCTGCAAGCATAAATGTTTTTTTCCTATAATTGAAACACCTTGAATGTTTAGATTAAATTTATCATTGATTTTTTTTAATGTTTCAATAACTATTTTATGCTGAGTATGCCTTGATGTAAGAAAGAAAATTGTCAGATTTTTATTTTCTGGTTTTAGAATGTGTGTTAATGCAGGAGATAATGCTGCAGCTGTTTTTCCTAATCCTGTTGGAGCATGTGCAATAAGATGTGTTTTGTTTTTAATTACTTCATCGACTTTCTTTATTAAAACATCCTGAATATCCCTTATTTCTTTATGAGGGAATAATAACTGCTCTACTTTCTCGAGATTAATCTCTTTTTCATTTATTTCTGCATTTTTAGAATTATTCTCCTCGCCCATTCTTGAAAGAACTTGAAGTTTTTTATAAATGTTGTTGAATAAGAAAAAATTCCGTGAGTAAAACGCCTTGTCGGAACAACTCCGGGGCGCGTTACTCGTTATTACATAAATGAGAGAGATGAGGATATTTTTAAAGTTTTCGTTTTTCTTCAGGTTTTTTATTATCCTCTATTATTTATTTTTTATCTATATGTACTTTTCTAAATGTGGAAAGCATTTTATCAATCAACATAACTTTATCTGCACAATTACGTAAATTTTGAGATATTGAATTAGAAAATGCGACTACCCAAACTTTCTTGCCTTTAGATTTCACTAATTCAACAAGTGCAGTATAATCTCCGTCGCCACTAAGTATTACTGCGACATCATAAGCATTTTCATATGCTAAACTAATCATATCTGATGTTAAATATATATCTACGCCTTTTTGAGTGGGATGTTTTTGATTTAATTCTTTTAGCCTTAATGTTATTCCTAAATTTCTAATTGCATTATAAAATCCTTGTCGTTCATAGGATTGCTGGCTTACATGCGGAGCACCGTCATAAAAGTATCCTCGTATGACATGATATTTATTATTAAAAAAATTCATCATTTCCCGATATCCAAAAATAAAATTATCTTTATTTTCTTTGTTGTATGTTTCTTGAGAGGATTTTATGTTTCTTGCATCAATAAAAATAATCATTCGTTCTGGAATTTTAACTATTACTGTGGAATCTTCTTTATTCATATTATTAGAAACATTATTCTATTTAAATACCCTGCGGGTGAATGTCCAGTGCTGGCGGAGGATATCCGGAATTACATGATTTTAGACAAATAGAACACTAAAAACGCACCCGTAACTGCCGCCATCATAATAAAGAATTGAACCCACAATTTTATTTGTTCTTGTCGATTTTTAATCATTCTAATATGTCGTCTTGTTTGCATAATCATTAAAATAAAACCAACAAGCATAACAAAAGCCATCGTTTCTTCAAACGTAATTCCAAATAAACTCATTTCAAGTTCTCCTCAATAATCTTCTGTTCTTCTTTAGTTATTGAGTATAATTCATAAACGAGTTGATCTATCTCAAAAAGGAGTTTATTTTTATTTTCTATGATTTTATGACCATCTTCAGACGTTTCGCCAAATTTAGTCAAATCTTTATTTAAAAGAATTAATTTATCAATTAAATGACCCCATTTTTCTAAATTGTGTGGAAGAATAACGGGAAATTTATCTAAATCCATTTTTTTCAATTGAGGTGTTGCATCTTTATTGGTTACTGCAAAATTAAAATAATAACAATTTAATAATTTGGAGTTTAATAACGCACACAAAGATTTTAATTCTAAATCTTTTTTATCATCGTCTGTATAAATAAAATAAACAGATTGTTCTGGAAATGTTCCTGTGTTATCGAATTGAGCAATGATTGTATCGCCTGTTTTTCTTAAAAACACTTTATTTTTTTTACTTAATTTTTTAATATCTTGAGTTCCCCCCACTAAATTTTCTTTTTTGAATTCAAAGTAATAATTAGATTTTAATCCGAAACGCAATATATTTTCTCCTTTAAAAACTCTGATTTGTTTATCGTTGCTTCTATCTTTTGTAAGTGTTCCTTGTTTAGCAATAAAACCGACACTAGTTTGAAATTTTAAACCTAGTTCAAATATATTTTCTTTTGTTTTGATTTTTTTAATTATTTTATATAATTTATCATCTATTATCGACCACACAAAATCAGAGGAATTTAGATAATTTTCTTGAGGAATCTCTTTAAAATCTAAAGAAGGATATTCTGCAATTTTTATGGTGGATTTTTTTGATGGTTTTTCTTTTTTTAATATAAAAATTACATTGTCGCTTATTACTCCGTCAAATTCCGGTCTAAACCACAATTTTTTTAAAGAAAAATTTTCTAAAATATATTTTCTTAATTTCGTAAATTGGGCATTATAACAAAGTCGATCTGGAACAATAAATCCAAAATAACCTCCTTCTTTTAATAATGATAAAGCACGCCAAATAAATTTCCGATGTAGAAAATCGGCTATCCCCCAGCTCTAAGCATGGGGGTC
>CAZSEK010000064.1:1522-5738 GCA_964605945.1 uncultured Methanosarcinales archaeon | reverse complement strand
TCAAAACCATAATATTTAAAAAGGCATCGAAGTTTCTTAAGATAGATTTTTTGACAGCTAGTCGTAAGACCAAAAATGAAGAAAAATCAAAAAATAATTATTAAACTTTATAAATAAAAAGAAAAAAGATCAAAATGGAAAACTTCAACGAAAAAAAAACAGTCTGGACAAAAATAAAAACATTCAGCAAAGAATGCGCCAGAGTTTTAAGAATAACAAAAAAACCATCTAAAGAAGAATTCAAGACAATAAGCAAAATTTCGGGTTTAGGGATTTTAGTTATAGGATTGATAGGATTCTTAGTCCATTTGATAAAAATATTGGTGTTTAATTAACAGAATAAAATTTATATGAAAATCAAGATGTGATAATATGACTGATGAACCAAAAGATACAAAAATTTTCTGCTTAAGAACAACTGCAAACAGAGAAGACCAGGTTGCAGATTTTATTGTAAGCAATGCAGAAAGAAAAGGAATCAATGTTTTTTCTGTAATAAGACCTCATGGTCTTAGAGGTTACATCTTTGTTGAAACTCCTGACAAAACAACAGCGGAGCAATCTGCATTCGGAATACCTTATGCAAGAGGAATACTTTCTGCTGAAATAAAATATTCTGAAATAGAGCACATGTTAGAGCAGGTCAAGAAAGAAGTTAATATGCAGAAAAATGATATTGCAGAGATTATTTCAGGAGCATTCAAGAGAGAAAAATGCAAGATTACAAGAGTTGATAAGGTCAAAGAAGAAGCAGTTGTCGAATTGCTTGAAGCAGCAGTTCCTATTCCTATCACATTAAAATTAGATGCACTAAAAGTAATAAGAAGAGAAGGAGAAGAAGACTTTTCAGATTAAAAAATACACAATATAGTTACGCAATGAATTATAATTACACTAGGTGTCGGAAATCGCGTTCGATTTCCCAACATCTCGTAAAAACTTCGAGGTATAAAAAATGGCAAAGCAAACAATTGACGCATTGATTAATGGAGGACAAGCAACAGCAGCACCACCATTAGGACCCGCATTAGGTCCATTAGGATTAAACATAGGTCAGGTTATAGCTGAAATAAACAAGAAGACTGCATCTTTCAAAGGCATGCAGGTTCCAATAAAAGTTATTGCAGATACTTCAACGAAAGAATTTGAGATAACTGTAGGAACACCGCCTGCATCTGCATTGATTCTTAAGGAAGCAGGCATCGAGAAAGGGTCAGGAAAACCCCAAAAAGACAAGGTCGCCGATATTTTAATCGAGCAGGTAATAAAAATTGCAAAGATGAAAGAAGATGATTTGCTTGGAAGAGATTTGAAAAAAAGAATTAAAGAAATCGTCGGAACATGCAACAGCTTAGGAGTTCTTGTAGAAGGAATGCCTGCAAAAGATGCAATAACAGCAATCGAAGAAGGAAAATTTGACAAGGAAATTATTGCTGAAAAAACAGAATTATCTGCAGAAGAATTGAAGAAATTACAGGAAGAGAGAAAAATATTGCAGGAAGACATGGAAAAGAGACACGCAGACGAACAGAAAAGAGCAACAGATATTGTTGAGTCTTTGAAGGGCAAGGAAAAATCTGCAATAAAAGCAAAACTTCATGAAGCAGGAATATCAGAAGATGTAATTAAGAAATTGATTGCAGAAGTTTCAAGCACAAGCGCACCAGCAGCAGATGCAAAAGGCGGAAAAGCACCGGCAACCAAACCTGCAGGAAAGAAGTAAATTCTTTCTTTTATTTTTTTATTTTCCTTTTTTCTATATTTCGCTTATTTTTCAATAAATTATGTTTATGTGCGTCCTCAATAACAACATTTATAAATATATTAAATACAGAATATATTAATTAATTAATTATTATAAAGAGGTGTGTAATATGAACAAAAAAGGTTCTATGGAATTAAGTGTTAATTCTATTGTTATTCTTGTTATAGCTATTGTAATGTTGGGTTTGATATTAGGTTTTGTAAAAACAAAATTTGCAGATATTTCAAAAGATCTTGTTAAAGATGAACCTGAACCACCATCTGCATCTTCATCTGATCCTATCACTATGTCAAGAACAGCAATAATTACCGGCGCAGGAAAAACACTTGCTTTGAAGATTAATTTGTATAATTCAGGAAATACTATTTTACTTAGTGCAAAACCTGCGATAAGTTGTTTGAGTGGAACAGCCATAATTACACCAGATCAACAATATAATATTAAAGAAATAAAACAAGGAGAACAACAATCATTTCAGGGAGTTATTAAAATACCTAATAATCTAGTAAAAGGAACTTATTTATGCAAAGCAGTGATAAGCGAAACAACAACTCCTTCAAAAGACTTTACAATAGAAATACAATAAGGTGATAATTATGAAAAGACATTTAACAAAATCAGAAGAATTTGACGTAATGAAAATAGTGCTTGATAAATTTTTATTGCTTGGTGTTTTTTTACTGGGCTATGGTTTGTGGAAAATCATCGAATCAGACAGTTTTTTAGTTGGATTGTCTATTCTTTTATCAGGAGCCCTAATAATGGTTATTTTCACAATAATCATGGTCAAAGAATACGAATTCATAAAAATATGATTTTAATATCTAATATTTTTTGAAATTCAATTTTTATTTTTTATTTTCATTAATTTTTTAAATCTGGACTCTTTTTAACATTAAAATGATGAGAAACAATAAAAAAGCAGCAATTGAACTTTCTATGAATTTTCTTGTTGTCATTATAATTTCTATAGTAATTGTTGGTTTAGGAATGATTTTGTTTTTCAACCTTAAAGGAAATGCAGAAGACTATAAAGATACTATCGATCAGCAAACACAGGAGCAACTTAAGGCATTAATGCTCAATAACAACTATAAAGTTGCTGTCTATCCAAACCAGCTGACAATTGATAATGGAAAAGGAGAAATGGTTGGTTTAGGAATAAAAAACGAATTTAATGAAAAGAGAGAGTTTACAATTGAATTAATATCTGTTAAATATTATGAAACATCTGATTCAACAGCAGACGATATTGATACATGGAATGTGAATGAACAGACAAACGAAATCCAATTCTATCAACCAAGTTTTATTAAACCAAAAGAGCAGAAAACAACAGGAATTTTAATCAAGATGCCTTCAAATGCAGTATCAGGAGAATATGTTGTTACATTGAAAATATTAGAAGGAAGTAAAGATTATGGTGTTGTAAAAATATATATTATAAATCCTTAAGAAATAATTTTAAATTAAAAATAAATTAAAAAAAATCTTAATAAATTCCTTTGACTAATTCTAGAAGAACAGCTTCAGGATCTTTTGCTAAAACAACATGACTTGATAATAAAACGCCTTTTGCGCCGTATTTTAATGCAATCTTCATATCATTGTTGTCTTTGACTCCTGCGCCAACAAGAACATTAAGTCCTTTGCATTCATTTACAGACTCTTCAATAACTTCTGGTTTTGCTGTGCTGACAGATATGTCTCCCCCAATTAATTCAGGAGGTTCAACTGCAATAAAATCAGGCTTGATTTCAAATGAAGCAATCTCTTTTGCGACTTTATGGTCCTTTGCACAGACAACGCTTCTTAAATCAAACTCTTTTAATTTTAAAATATGCTTTTCCAGATATTTCACATCTATTTGTTTTTCAGAGTGGTTTAATAATGAACCGTGAATGTTTGCATCTATCAAATGTGCAGGAATGATGTTTCCTGTTGCTTTTCCTGCATCAAATGGATCTGAATGCTGTGCATATACGGGAATTTTAACTTCAGATGCAACTGCTCTTAAATCAATTGCCTGACAGCAAACAATTACATTTAAATTTGTTTTTTCCTGTACTTTTTCACAGATCTTTGCCAATTTAATTGCATTTTCTCCTGTTGATTCTTTATATGTTTTGAAATTGACAATTACAAAGGGTTTTGAATAGTCAAGTGCTTTTACAATTTTATCTTTTTTGAATAGTTCCATATTAATCCTCTCCTGATATTTTTTTGTTTAATTATTCTTTGTTTAATTATCGCTTATTTAATATTTTTATTTAATTTAAGTATATATAATTATATTTTTAGCAAATATTTAAAGCTTTGGGTTTATCTTTTAGTGAATAATGGAATAGCTTTTTAAATCTAATGATACAACCAACATTATGACCAAGAAAAATTGTTTCAACTGCGCAAAATGCGGAGAATGCTGTCATATACGAGAATTCATAACACTTG
>CAZSEK010000064.1:0-1512 GCA_964605945.1 uncultured Methanosarcinales archaeon | reverse complement strand
ATTATGGTATAATTTATCTTGCTCCTTTGAATCAAATAACAATCAATATATGGCCTGAAGAAGCAGATGTTCTTAAAGAAGAAGCCAAGAAGAAAAAAATAAATCTGAAAATAAAACCAAAACGGGCAATCTATGATGAAAAAAAACATCAATTGATTATTGTTGATTATTTCATGGACCACGATATCTGTCCTTTTTTTGATAAAGCAAAAAAATTATGCACCATCCATACAAAACGACCTTTAATATGCAGGAGCTATCCTCTTACATCAACAAAAACATACGGAAAATGCAAACATAAACTGCTTGATTTCAACTCTTATGAAGATGAAATGATACATGCATTTAAGCTTGAAGAATTCCTTAAAAAAGAAAAATCAATCATACAAAACATGATAAAAACAAATCAAATATCAATACCTTCTGCAATATCAGAAGAGGACTTCAACAAAATAATCAAAACAGCATCATTGACTGAGCTGAGGATTAAGAAAATATAGTTTTTAAATTGTAAAAATCAAAGAAACAAAAATATAATAAAATTAAATAAAAAGTTTAGAAATTAAATTCTATTTTCTTTTTAGAAAGCTGGTTTTGAGTTCTGTGCTCTTCAGCCACTTTAGGATCAAGACTGTGATCAACATTTCTTATTGGCATTCTTGGCCCTGATGAAGGTCTTGCTGTTGGTTCAAGTTCTTTTGGAACTGATTGTTTTTTCTTTTGCCAGCACTTTTCACAGTATTTTTTTCCGTTTGCTGCTATAACACAATCTTCACAAATTGGTTTTCCACACCATCCACAATTATATGTGCATTCTATCTGATGTTTTAAACATTTTGGTCCGCTTGTTGATTTTATGGGCATACTAATCACCTTTGTTTTATCTTTTTAATTTAAATTTATTGGGTATTAATGTTCTTGACTAGATTTATTTAAATATTTTTGCTTTTCTTATTTTTTTGTGCTTGATTTGTGCTTATTTTCCAAAGAAAAACGCCTGATGTAATAATCATTGCTAAACACAATAATTGCCCCATATTTAGGCCTAAAATTATGCTTGGCTCGTCTCTTAAGAATGTTATGAAAAATCTTAATAGTCCATATAATAAGACAAATACCCAAAAAATTGTTCCTGATTTATATGATTTTTTTTGATATTTTGTGTTTTTATATACTAATAAAAATCCGAAAATGAAGAGATTTTTTATTGTTTCATATATTTGTGTTGGATGTCTGCAGAAACTATCTATTTTTGAAAAAACAACACACCAAGGAACATTTGTTATTTTCCCATATAACTCTGAATTTGTAAAATTCGCTATTCTGCCGAAAAATAATGCTAGTGCTGTCGGGATTATCATCAAATCAGCTAGATCATAGAATTTTATTTTATTTTTTTTGCAAAATATAACAGTCATAATTACTGCTCCAACCAATCCCCCATGAAAGCTTAAACCTCCTTTCCATAACATGAATATATCTGCAAGATGTGTAAAATAATAAGCAGGTTCA
>CAZSEK010000063.1:0-5973 GCA_964605945.1 uncultured Methanosarcinales archaeon | reverse complement strand
ACGGACAATTATTTTCTTAATATCTGATGTACTTTTTAATTTATCTGCATCAAATGCATATTCCTTAACTGCAAAAACTTCTTCAACTAAATAAGGATTTACAAGCGCTTTTATGTGTTCGGGAGCAACTTCTATAGGTGCGCCGATTCTTTCGCAAAATTGCTTAAATTGAGAAGCTGTAACTTTAGATTGTATTCTTCCGATAGCATAATATTTCTCAAAATTATCAACAACACATCCTTTGAATTCTGTTACAAAAGTATTGAAATTCTTATTAGAACTATATGCTGTAAGAAAAGACCTTGGATAATGATATCCGTGGTGTATTCTTGCCTGATTATTATATGAAGCTCTTCGCATAAGTTCTTTCTCACGTTCAATCAGGATTATTGAAGCAGTTTTGTGGTGTTTTTTAAGCAAATATGCCAAATAACTTCCAAAAAAACCTCCCCCAACCACGAGATACTTGCATTTTTTTGTGTTCATTTTAGATATAGAAATTTTAACTAGATTTATAAACTTTTCTATTATTTATCTATTGTGTAGTAGTATATTTATTTAGAATTTATTTTTAAATATATCAAAAAATAACATTTATAAAGATTATGGAATATTATTCCTTAAGGTAATTAAAAGGGGAAGAAAGCCAATTTTATATTATAGGGGAAATCAAATTGAATATAGATAAAAATTTAAAAGGAAAAGGAATAAATACATCAATAAAACAAACAAAAGTCTGCAAGAATGTAAAACACATTTTCAAAGAATACAATAACACATACCGCTTAAATCCTGATGTTGATTTTGAATCCTTGGATTTTATCTATAATGAAAATTCAGTCAATACAACAAAATTTGCAATAATTCTTCTGACAGAATGGACAAGATATCTTAAGAAAGGCGGAAAGCTTATTCTGAAATTCGAGGAAAACAAATTATTAAATGAAAAAAAGCTTGTCAGGATTTATGAACAATTGTTATCTAAAAATATGAAAATTTTAGAAAAAGAAAACTCAAAAAAATCAGTTGTTTATGTTTTTCAAAAAACAAGCTCTCAATTCATAAAAAATGATTCTATAGACAAATGGACTTTTGGAATAATAACTGTTGGAAAAAGAAATGAATGGGTAAGACAATACATAAAATCAATCAGAGAACAAAAAATTCCAAAATATGAAATAATAATTGTCGGAACATGGAATGATCCTGCTGTTGATAAAAAAGATATAAGATATATTTCTTTCAACCAAAAAGATAACAAAGGTTGGATAACAAAAAAGAAAAATATTCTTTATGAACATGCAAAATACAACAACGTATTTATTCTTCATGACAGATTCTTTTTAGATAAAAACTGGTATACTGGAATAAAAAAATATGGTAACAGCTGGGATGCGATTTTTTTCCCAATAATAGACAAAAACAAAAAAGAATATGTGCATTGGAGTATGTGGGGTCACGGATTCCTGCCAATAGGATATGCAGACATCAGAGATTGGGGAGAAGATTATTATTGCGGTGGAACATTCATGGCAATGAAAAAACACGTATGGAAAGAAGTAAAGTGGAATGAAAAACTATATTGGTGTGAACAAGAAGATTCTGAATTCGGATTAAGATTAACAAAAAAAGGATTTATTATGAGGGCAAATCCTTATGCAAAAATACACACTTTAGCATCACATATAAATGATGCACCGATATATAAATATAATAATCAAAAGCTAGGTAAATGCGTTGAATACAGATCAAAAAAATGGGTGATAATCCAGCCAATAGTTGATATTTTAACCAGAATTACTGGAACACCTTTCTTAAGAATAAGAATTGCTATAAGTAGGTTCTTAAAAAAACATACAAAAATAAAAGTTATGGGGCAGGATGCTGGTGGAAAACGAGATTAAAACAGAAAATAGAAAAGAAGAAATCTTTGTAGCAGATTTGCATGGATATTCGGGATGTAAATTAAAAATCTACTTGAAAGAAGGAGCATATTTTGTAAGAAAAATTTCTAAAAATGTCGAATATAATGAAAGATTAAAACAACAAATGCTGAAACAAGATTATTTCTATAAAAAAATAGCAACAGAAAACATACTGACACCTAAAATTCTAAATCACGGATACATAGGTAATCTTTTTTATTTTGACATGGAATATATAACAGGACGAAATATACTTCTTGTAATATCTGATGCGAGTATACAAAAATTAACAGAAATTTCACAAAGAATATTTGAATTAATCTCTATTATGAAAAAAAACAAAACCGATAAAATGATGAATGTGTTCTCAAAAAGCCTTGCAAAAATAGAAGAGATTCGTTCGAAAATTTCTTCAAAAAATCATGAATCTGTGAAAAACATAGTTGAAATTTTGGATAAAGTGAAATCAAAACTAAATGAAAAACTTGATACTGAAGAAATGTATGAAACATTTTGTCACGGGGATTTAACTATGGAGAATATGATTTATGATGAAAATAACAAAAAATTATATCTTATTGATTATTTGGATAGCTATGCAAATCATTATTGGATAGATATTTCAAAAGTATTCCAAGACCTTGAAGGAAAATGGTACGCGTATAGGAATCCGAACATAGATTTGGACAATCTGCATTTAAAAATGGCGTTCATAGAAAACTATTTAAACAAGATTCTAATCTTAGAAGAAAAAGAATATTTGGAAAATCACCACGTCCTTTTAGCAGTAACTCTAGCAAGAATTTTTCCTTATGCGGATGAAGAATGCACATCCTATCTTATCAATATACTAAATTTTGAAATAATTTCAAAATTCAAATAACAAAAGATTCGGAGGTTAAAATGGTTAAATATTTAATAACTGGTTGCGCAGGATTAATAGGGTCCTCTCTTGCTCAACGTCTTTACAAAGAAGGACATGAACTTGTCCTAATTGACAATCTTTCACACGGATATGTAAAGAATCTTATAATAGACAATAAACTTCCAGGAGAATTTCATGCTTTAGATATAAGATCGAAAGAAATTTACAAATTATTTGAAGGTGTAGATTGTGTTTTTCATCTTGCTGCAATATCTTCTCTTCCAGAATGCCAGAGTAACCCTGGTGAAGCTATGTCGGTAAACGTCGCAGGAACAGCCAATGTTCTTGAAGCAGCAAGACGTGCAAAAGTTAGAAGAGTTATATTTGCGAGCACTTCTGCAATATATGAGAATAACACAAAATTCCCTTGCAAAGAAGAAGATGAAGTTTCACCAATAATAATATATTCACTATCTAAATGGATGGGTGAAAAACTATGCAACGCATTCATTAAAAGCTATGGTATGGAAATAACGATAACAAGATATTACAATGTTTATGGCCCGCACCAAGATATAAAAAGAAAACATCCTGCTTTTGTAGGATATGCAATAAGAGAAGCATTAGCAAAAAGAACTCCTGTTTTTCATTCTGATGGAGAACAAAAAAGAGATTATGTTTATTTAGATGATGTAAATGAACTAAATATTCTCTGTGCAACTCATCCCAAAGCAGCAAATAATATATTTAATGTATGTTCTGGTAGACCTTACTCTGTAAAAGAGATATATTCGATAATAAAAAAAATTATCAAAGGTGCTCCTGAACCAAAATATCAAAAAGCCAACAAATTCTGGGAAAAATACTCTGAATTAAAATTAGGATATGCATTAAATGATAAAATGGTTGAAAAAGAAGTAAATAAATTCACTCTCGGAAGCACAAAAAAAGCAGAAAAGATTTTAAAATGGAAAGCAAAAGTCTCTATAGATGAAGGTATGAAGAAAACTATGGACTATTTTAAGTCAAGCAAATAAATAAAATTTTAATTAATTAAAATATAACAAACATATTGTTATGGAGGAGTAAAATGAAAGTAATTATACCTTGTTGTGGAAAATCATCGCGTTATCCAAATATGAGACCAAAATGGATGCTTAATCATCCTGACGGCAACCTAATGGTAAAAAAAGCAATTGAAGGTCTAGAAGTATCTCCTAAAGACATAATAATAACCATACTAAAAGAGCATGAAGATAAATATGATATTGTTAAAGGTTTGAAAGAAAATATAAGCCCCGAAATAACTATTATTATTTTAGATGATCAAACAAAAAGTCAACCAGAAACTATTGTTATGACTTTGAAAAAAACTAAATTAAAAGAAAGTTTCCTTATTAAAGATAGCGACAACACATTTGCTGTGCCAAAAATTGAAGAAGAATATAATTATGTGTGTTATTCTGATTTACAGGATTACGAAAATATAAATCCTGGGAACAAAAGCTATATTGAAATGAATGAGCAAGGAATAATTACCAATAGTGTAGAAAAAAAAGTAATATCTAGATTTTTCAATGTCGGCGGGTATTATTTTACAAATCCACAAGAATATATAGATACTTATGAAAAAATCAAAGAAAACAAAGACTTAGAAGTATATACATCCCAAATAATTCAAGATATGATTTTTAATCAAGGAAAATTATTTATTGGAAAAAAAATCAAAGAATATACTGATTGGGGAACAGTCAATCAATGGCATAGATATAGACAAAATTTCAGAACATATTTTATAGATTTAGATGGTGTTGCCTTTAAAAGTTCTTCCCAGTATTTTAAACCAAGATGGGAAGATGCACAACCAATAGAAAATAATGTTGCAATATTAAAAAAATTATGTGAAAATCCAAGTACACAAATATTTTTTACAACATCAAGAACAGAACAATATAGGGAAATAACAGAAAAACAACTAAACAAATTAGGATTAAAACACAATGGATTGACTATGGGTTGTTTACATGCAAATAGAGTAATAATTAATGATTTTTCAAGTACAACAAAATATCCAACTTGTGAAGCAATCAATATAGTCAGAGATTCTCAAGATTTAGAGAAATATATATGAATAACAATGAAACGCATCAAATTATCTGCATTTCTTGTTGTTAGAAATGAAGAAAAGAACATAGAAAGAGCATTAAAATCGCTAGATTTCTGTGATGAAATAATACTCGTTGATCAGGAAAGCACAGATAATACTTTAAAGATAGCCAAAAAATACACAAAAAAGATTTATCATGACAAATGCAGAGGTCATTGTGAACCTAGCCGTTTATTAGCATTAAAAAAATGTAAAGGAGATTGGATTTTAAACATCGATGCTGATGAAAGAATTTCTTCTCCATTAAAAAAAGAAATAATTCAAGAAATTGAAAAAAACCATATTGAAGCGTTTTATATACACCGAAATCTATATTTTATGGGGAAGTTATTAAAAAATCTAGGATCTCGCGATTTCATTCTCAGATTACATAAAAAAAATGAAGTAATTTATTCTTCTGAAATGCATTCAAGTCCAATTAAAAAAAAAACAGCGAAAGTTAAAAAATTAAACAACTCGATTGAACATGCGAATGTAAGTTATAAACAAACTTTAAAAAAAATTAAATATTTTGCAAAAACACAAGCAAATGTGCAGAAAAAAAACAAAACAAAACTTAGAAAGTATTTGGGAATATTTTATGTGCCGTTATTTTATTTTTTTTATAACTATATTTATAATAAAGGAATCTTAGATGGAAAAGAAGGACTAATTTATTCTCTCTTATCTGCATATTATGAATTCGAAATACAAAAAAACGCGTGGTTGAGAAAATGAAGGGAAGATTGGAATTTGCATTTGATTATGTTCCAAAATGTGAAAAATTGTTAGATATTGGTTGTGATAAAGGAGAATTCTCTAATAAATATTTAAAAAGATCTAAAAAAGTATATGCAATAGACTCTAACAAAGAAAGCATAATTGAAGCCAAAAAAAAAATTAAAGAAGTCGTTTTTAAAACAGCTCCTGCAGAAAAAATTCCATTTCCAAGCAACTATTTCGATGTTGTCACTATGACAGATACATTAGAACATGTACAAAATGAGGGAAAAACTCTTAAGGAAGTATATCGTAT
Organism: uncultured Methanosarcinales archaeon; assembly: GCA_964605945.1. GTDB lineage: Archaea > Nanobdellota > Nanobdellia > Woesearchaeales > UBA9642 > UBA9642. Next base: position 1 of record CAZSEK010000063.1, on the reverse strand, counting down.
T
>CAZSEK010000062.1:5660-5986 GCA_964605945.1 uncultured Methanosarcinales archaeon | reverse complement strand
ATGGCCTCAGAGCTTATTGATATGGAAATAAAAAATATTAAAAAAAGCAAGAAAATTGTTGAAGATATATTATCTTCAGGTAAAGCATATCATAAATTCATGGATATAGTCCATGCGCAAGGCAAAAAGAAACTTCCTGATCTTGCAAAATTCAGACATAGTTTTGTTTCTGAAAAATCAGGAAAAATAAAATTCATTAACAATAAAGAGATAACTCGATTAGCTAGATTCTGCGGAGCTCCAAAGACAAAAGAAGCAGGATTGTATATGCATAAGAAAGTTGGTGATTATGTAAACAAAACTATGTCTGAATTTTGCAAGATCAG
>CAZSEK010000062.1:0-5650 GCA_964605945.1 uncultured Methanosarcinales archaeon | reverse complement strand
GATTATGTAAACAAAGGAGATGTTTTATTGACTCTTTATGCAAATAATGAAGATGCATTAAATTATGCAAAAGAACATTATTTAAAATCCAAAGTTTATACTATTAAATAAACGATTTATATTGTAAAATAAATAATAAGTAAACAAGATAAATTAATAAAGAAAAATTCAAAAATCTTTTATTTTATCTAATCTCTGTCTTTCTTTTCAATCTTTTTAAGAATATCTTGTTTTCCTGTCCAATCCATAACTTCTTTTAAGACTTCTGTTATGTTTTCAACAGGGATGATTTTTATTTTAGCTAAATTTTCTTTATCTATAACAATATCTTGCATGTTGGATTTAGGAACAATGACTTTCTTTATTCCTGTTGCGATTGCTGCTTCTATTTTTGCAGAAACTCCTCCAATAGGCAATACTTCTCCTCTTACAGATAATGAACCAGTCATTGCATACTCTTGTTTAATAGGGATATTTTTAAGAGCCGAAATTATTGTTGTTGCAACAGCAATTGATGCAGAATCTCCTTCAACACCTTCGTATGTCTGAAGAAACTGAACATAAATATCATGAGTTTCTTTAATGTCTTCACCGAAATATTTTTTGACAATTGCCGAAACATTCTTTACAGCTTCTTTTGCAATTTCTCCAAGTTTTCCTGTTGCGATTATTTCGTTGACTTTTCCTCCAGGAGTTACTTCTGCTTCAATAGGCAATATGATTCCTGAATAATTTCCACCAGAACCCATGACTGCTAATCCATTTACTCTTCCTACTTTCTTTCCTGTTATGACAATAACTTCGTATTCTTTTTTTCTTTCGATGAATTTATCAGACATTTGTTGTTCTAAAGTTCTTGCAATTTTTTTTGCTTTTAGGATATGTTTTTTTGTTACAAAATCTGCTTTTTCTTCAACAGCAACATCTCCTGCTGCTCTAATAAGTCCTCCCATCTCTCTAAACATTAAACTTAGATGGCTTTTTCTGTTTGCTCTTCTTCTTGCTTCTTCAATTATATATTCAACAGCTTCTTTTTTGAAATGAGGAATTTTTTTATCTTTTATAACTTCTTGAGCGATAAATACTGCGATTTTATTTTGATTTTCAATTGTGTCTGGCATTGTATCGGACATATAAACTTCATAACCATATCCTCTTATTCTTGAACGTAATGCAGGATGCATTCTTTCAACTGTTTCTACATTTCCTGCAGCTACAAGGATGAATGTGCATGGAACAGTTTCTGTTCTTACCATTGCACCAGCACTTCTTTCTGATTGTCCTGTAATTGGATATTTTCCTTCCTGCAATGCAGTAAGCAAGTCCTGCTGTGTTGCCGGCTCTAATGTTGAAATCTCATCTATAAATAATACACCCATGTGTGCTTTATGTATCATTCCTGCAACAACTCTTTCATTTGCAGGTGTTCCTAATCCTCCGGACTGGAATGGATCATGCAATACATCTCCTAATAATGCTCCTGCATGAGCTCCTGTTGCATCATAAAACGGAACGTGTTTTTTGTCAAAATTATCTACTATTAGTTTAGGTGTGCCTTCATTTGATGAAGCCCCCATTCTTTTCCCTAGATTTATGAACATGACGAATGCTGCTAAAAACATCATTCCTCCTAAAAAGAACGCGGCAAACATAATATCTGATTTATAGTAATCTCTTATCCACCAAGGAACAATCAGCGCAAGTATTGCGAGAATAAATATAATTATGTTTTGGCCTTTCATAGATGAGCTGTTTGTTATCTTTGCTTTTGTTACAAGGTCTCTTCCTTTTCCTGCTTCAACTGTTCTGACTAAAGGCTGATTTTCATCATTTGCATTAGGAAAGGATAAAATATCTACAAGCTTTTCTTTCGGCAAAAGTTCTGCAAGTGCCATCCCCAGCATACTTTTTCCTGTTCCCGGCTCTCCTATTAATAGGACGTGTCTTCTTTGCTGAGCTGCTTTTTTTATTACATTTACTGCATCTCCCTGACCGATAACCTGATCGACCATCATCTTAGAAACAGGAATTTCTTTTGTTGTCTCGTATTTGAGATTTTTTAAATCGATTTTATAATCGTATTTTTTCTCTTGTTTTATCTTTGTTGTTTTGATATTTTTATTATTAATATTATTTGATTTTCTACTATTATCTGATTTTGATTTTTTAATATTATTCGACTTCTTAGAATTTTTAAGTGTGTTATTCTTTTTTTTGATAAATTTTGAACTCTTAGCCATACATATACCCCAACTAAGCGGTTATTTGCTTTAATTAATATAAGAAACAATATTTACCTTATAAATATTGCGTTACTATTTTAAAATAAATCTGTTTTGTCTATGTGCACTTTATTTAAATTATTAGTTCTTCTGCATCTTCAAGATTTATTAATTTTTTTTCTGTTCTTATGCTGTCATCGTAAGCTATTCTGGGACAGGCAGTATTTACATAGATGTCTATGAAATTAAAATTTTCAAGCTCGTTGAAATTTATCTCATCAGATATAAGCAGATAAACTTTTTTATTAGGCCATTTTTTAATTATGTTTTGCTTTAGTTTTTCTGCTCTTTTGATGTTTTCTTGTCCTGGTTTTTTTGTTATGATAATTCCGATGTTTTTAGACGAGAGGAATTTCAGAATTGCTCCTTTTTTCTTTTTTTCATATTCATCATGAAGCTCTTTTTTTATTATTTCAAGTTTCTGTGATTTTGGATTGTAGCAATAAATGTCTTTTCTGTTTTTTATGAGCAGAGCCTTTGGATGAAATGTTCCGTCGCCAACATACATGAATGCATAAAAATCATCAAACTTTTGATTTAACTCATCAAACTTATGATTAACTTTTTTGTCGAAAACTTCAAGATTGCATCCAAGAAGCTGTCCTTCATCACAAATCACCCCACCATAGAGGAAATTTTTTGATTTAATAGATAATATTTTTTTGTTTTTTTGGACTAGTTGTTTCTTCACATCTTTTAGCTGATCAAGAAATTGTACTGAAGAGAATAAGACAATCTTGGCTGGAAGTTTATGTATTATACTATCCGGAATGATTATCTTTTCAGTATATTTCGCAGGTATGAATAGTTTCTTTGAAACAATCTGTTTTTTTGAAGCATCATTTTTTAGAGTCATACACTTAGTGTTGAAAACATCTTTAAAAATTTAATCAAAAAATCATGTAGAAAATGTCAGCAGAAGCAGTGCCACGAGTATTATTGTTATTAATATAAGGAGTATTCTTATGAATTTTTTAGTTTGAAGATTGTGTTCTTTGTTTTCCTTATATTTTTTGTATTTGGAAGAGAGTTTTTCCTGAAACAATTTGTCGTATGTTTCGAGTTTGTTTTCGCTTATTAATCCTGTTTTATAAGAATCAACAAAAGTTTTATTTTTTGCTTTATTATTTCTTGATGTATTAATTTTTTTGTTCTTTGTTTTAAAAATTGTTTTTTTATTTGGTGTTTTTCTGTTTAAGTTTGTTTTTGCTATTTTTCCTGTTTTTGCTCTTTTTTTTGATTTCATATTGTTTTTTTGTTCTTTTTATATTAAAATCTTTATCACTACTATTAAAATAATACTAATCTTTTTTAATAATCAGACAATTATATTCTAATTATGGCAGAATTGAAGAAATCTTTGGGGTTTTGGACAGTTTTCTCTATAACCATAACTGCAATGATAGGTACTGGATTGTTTTTCGGAATATCCCTTGCTGCAGGAAAAGCAGGAAATGCATCTATTCTTTCTTGGATACTGCTGGGTGCTCTTACAGTATATGTGGGTGCGTGTTTTTCTGAATTAACTGCGATGTTTCCTTCTGCAGGAGGAATATATGAGTTTGCAAAACAAGCATATGGCAAAGGTATTTTTTCTTTCCTGATAGGATGGACTTCGTGGATAGTGATAAATATAATGAATTCACTTCTCATAGTCGCTGCTTTGGACTATCTTCTTCCGGCGCAAGCTAACTGGATGATTAAAATTGCGTTGTCTGTATTCATAATCATTTTTTTAAATTATTTGGCTTTTTTAGGTTCAGAAAGCATTTCTGCAGTTCTTGGTATTTTTGCAATAATAATAATTGTAGTGCTCATTACGATACTTATTCCTGGCGCGATGCACATAAATCCAGTTAATTATTCTCCTCTCTTTTCTTCTTCAGCATTATTTATTTTCGTAGCTTTATTTTTTATCGTCGAGACTTTTTTTGGATGGGAAAATGCTTCTTTCATGGCAGAAGAAACAAAAGATGCAGAGAAAACAATTCCAAAAGCGCTGATGATATCCTCTATTTTTGTTTCTTTGCTTGGAATATTCCTTGCAATAGTTATGCTTGGAGTTCTCCCATGGCAGATTTTAGGAGCATCTTCTACGCCAATAGCAGATTTAATATCTGTGTTATTTAACACAACTTTTTCAAAAATAATTGGGATTGGAATAGCTCTCGCTTTAATAGGTTCTGCTGCAGGAGGACTTATAGGAAGTCCAAGACTTTTGTTGGGTCTTGCAAGAGATAAATTATTCATAGAACAGCTTGCAGATATTCATCCAAAACATCAAACTCCTCATAAGGCAATCCTCTTCCAGACAATAGTATCAATAATAGTTATAATAATTGGTTTTGGAAAATATACTTATCTGCTCTCTCTTTTAGTTCCTATCGCATTAATGATGTATGTTTCAGTAATACTCACCGTGCCTGTGTTAAGATTCAAAAAACCAGAACATCCGCGACCATTTAAAGCATGGCTGGGAAAATCACTTCCTTTTGTTGTTTCAATAATATATCTTTCTGTTGTAGCTCTTTGGCTTTTCACAACTCCGGGTGCATTCAGCATGTTTAAATTAGGGTTGAGCTTTATTTTTTTCGGTATACCTATTTATCTTTTACTTTTATTTTATTATGATCCTGAAGCAATCAAAAAAATAAACGATTCTTTTGCAGTTTTTAATTTATGGTTTGAGGGATTTAATTTTCCAAAAAAATTCAGAACAGAACTTTTAGGATATTTCCAAAACCTTGAGAATAAAACAGTTCTTGATTATGGCGCAGGCGTAGGAACATTGACTTTGCATTTAGCAGACGCTGTCGGGCCCAACGGAAAAATATATGCAACAGAGCTAAGCAAAAAAAACAGTGAGATACTACAAAGAAGACTGAATAAAAGGAAAATATCTCATGTAGTTGTAATATATGATGAGCATCAGGTTAATAGAATACATCCTGCTGTAAGAAATGTTGATGTTGTATTTTCTGTGGGAATGCTTGGTTATATACAGGACATAAAAAAAGTCCTGAAAGAGATAAATAAAATACTTCCTAAAAACGGAAAGATATGCATGGTTGAGTATGTTGATTATTTTTTTGTAATACCGAATGTAAAATGGCTTTCAAATAATGCAACAATTGAGCAAATATTCAGGGAAGCAGGATTTGCAGTTCAGGTAGTTAGAAAAAGAAGATTGTTCTGGAATTATGTTATAATCTACGGCATAAAATCAGACGATAAGAATGAAGTGTATATTTAGAGATTAGATTTATTATGATATTTGAAATCATAAACTTTATAAATTAATATTATTAAAATAAATAGTTGCGCAAACATCCCATAACCTAAAAATATATTCAAATAAATATATTCAG
>CAZSEK010000061.1:0-6156 GCA_964605945.1 uncultured Methanosarcinales archaeon | reverse complement strand
TGAATTAAAAAATGTAAATTAGTTTCGAGATGTAAACCACTTTCGGGATATTAGAGTTGAAAATCAACTAACTAAGAGAGCAAATAAATAACTTAATAAATCTTTAAATCATTTTTAAATCATGTTTGAGGTTATTGTAAAAAAATCCAAAATACAAGGAAAAGGAGTATTTGCAGGAAGAGATTTCAAAAAAGGTGAGATTGTTTTAAAATGGAATCCTACAAAATTAAAAAAAACACAATTTTCAGAAATATCCTCACAAAATAAAAAATATGTGTCTTATTTTAAAAATGAAGCTTTTTTAATGAATTCTCCTGAGAAATTTGTAAATCATTCCTGCAATCCCAACACATTTACAAAAAAATTCTGCGATGTTGCTAAAAGGCAAATCAAAAAAGGAGAAGAAATAACAACAAATTATTCTAAAGAAGTAAAAGGATTAGATATGCTTTGTAATTGCGGAAGCAAAAATTGCAAGAAATTGATTAAAGTCAAATAAGTTACTTGTTCTCCTTGAACAAATCATGAAATTCTTTATAGATTTTTAAGTCGTATTTCTTGACATAATTTTCAAGTTTTGTTGTAAATAAATGGTGTTTGTCTTTTGTAAGAACAGTTGATTTTGTTTTTATTGCAGTTGCCATCAATACAGCATCTGATGCATCCGGAATCTCTTTTAATAGCTCAGGGTCAATTGAATTTACAAAGAATTTCTCTTGTTCAAAATGGCCTGGCGTCACAGGAACATCAATTATTGTTAAATTAGGATTGTGTTTTAGAAATTTTCTTGCATGCTCCCTTACTCTTTCATCAACAACATGATCTTTCAGCAGAAATTCCTGCACATTAAACGAGGTCATTGCTGTTGCATATTTTTCAGTAAGTTCTTTTAACTGATGTTCGTGCTGGTTTTCAAAAATATGTATAAAGAAGCAAGTATCTATAAGGACATAATCAGATGCATTTTCATCTTGATAATCCAGTTTTGGCAATTTTTCAAAAAGTTCTTTCATTTTATTTCATTCCTTTCGATTTCAATCTTCGGATAAAGATTTGGCTCCATGAAAACTTGCTCTGTTTTGACGACCATTCCTCTTTCTGCTTTCATGATTTCTTCAGACGTCATTGCTGTTTTTCCGACGAGAACAAGTTCTTCTTTCAATGTAAATACTCCAACTATTTCTTCTTTTTCAATTCCTGTTTCAAATTTTACAACACCAGGAATCTTTAATGATGCGCCATGGCATAATGAATTTACAGTTGTGTCCATGACATAGATTTTTCTTAAATGAGAAACAGCGAATTCAGGTGTCATAATTATTTTTCTTAATTTTTTATCTTTGTTTTCTTTTTTATAATAATAATATGCGTCTGTAAGTTCTTGCAATGTTGTTAAATTATTCTCTGTAAATGGACCTGCTTTTGTTCTTCTTAGCTCGACCATGTGAGCGTTAATGTTAATTGATTGTCCGAAATCATGAACCCATTTTCTTACATATGTTCCTGCCTGGCATCCGAATTTAAACAAGACATCTTTTCCGTCAATGTCTAAAACTTCAATATAATAAACAGTTCTTTCCCTTATCTGTCTTTTGACAGCAGATTTAACAGGAGGAAGTTGTTTTAATGTTCCTGTGAATTTTTTCATTGAATAGATTATTTTATCTTTTGGAACTTCTTCATGTAGATGCATTAAGCAAACGTATTCTTTTCCTGCCGTAAGAAGCCATTGCATAATTCTTGTTGCTTTATCAAGTCCTGTTGGAAGAACTCCTGTAACTCCAGGATCAAGTGTTCCTGAATGTCCTGCTTTTGGAACCTGCATTATATCTCGAGTATATCCTGATATTTGATGAGATGTAGGTCCTGCGGGTTTGTCAATGTTAATAATACCATAATGAATTATTTCTTCTGTTGTTCTTTCTTCTGGTCTTTTCCCAAATTTTGCTGATGTAACATATTCTTTTTTTATTATGAATTCTCTTTTATTTTTCTCAAATGGGAGAAGGTATTCTTCTTTGTTTGTCATTTTATTCAATCATAATTGCTTTTATTATTTTGACTTCAGTTAATGGTCTGTCGCTTGAATCTTTTTTGACTTTCGCGATTTTGTCAATAACATCCATTCCTTCTATTATTTTTCCGAATACAGGATGTTTTGTGTCAAGGAAATTATTATTTACTAAGTTAATGAAGAACTGGCTTCCTCCTGAATTAGGGCCTGAATTTGCCATTGCAATTGTTCCTCTATCGTTTTTGTTTGTTTTTGTAAATTCGTCTTTTATTTTATATCCTGGTCCGCCCATTCCTGTTCCAGTAGGATCTCCTCCCTGAATCATGAATCCATCTATGACTCTATGGAATATGACTCCGTCATAAAATCCTTTTTTTACAAGAGTTTCAAAATTTCCTGCAGTTATTGGCATATCATTTGCTAATTCTATCTTTATGTTTCCCATTGTTGTTTCCAACAAAACTATTTTTGTTTTTGATTCATTCATATTATCCACCTGTGTTTTTATTATGAAATATCCTGCTATTAAAATAATTATTGCTATTAAAATAATTCCTGCGATTTTAAGTGTTTTCTTTTTTAGTTTCATACTTGTATTATAGAATAATACATAATTTATAAAATTGATTGTTTTCAGATAGTATTTATGATTTTATTTTTGAAAATTTATTTTTTTTGAAAGAATTAAAAAAATTACATGATTCTTAATTTATTATTGAACAAAAAATTAATAAAGGGAGGGTATTTAATTAATTCGTGAGTAACAAAACAAAAAGATTTATTAGATGGCAACAGAGAATGATTGATCAATTTACAAATCTATTAAATACAATGTTGCTGATTATATCTGCATTTTTTGGTTTTCTTGTTTCATTTAAAACAAATTCTTCTTTAAATTCTGGTTGTTTATTATTATTTTTAATAATTTTGACTGCGGCAATATTAATAATTTTAGTTTTCATTTCATACAATAGATTAAAAGATTTTAGATTCACTCTCCAAAAAATTCGTAAGAATAATGTTGCATCTGAAACTATTGAAGAAATTGGAAAATTAAGTTGGAATCTACTACACGCAGTTTTGTTTTTAGTAATTATTGATATACTTTTGTTTATTTTATTTATTATACTTAATTTTTCTTAGAATTTTAATAATATTAAGAAATTATTTCAGTTTCTCCTTTGATTCTTCAAAACCTATTATTTTCTTCGCCAATAGCTCCGAACATATGTTTTACTTGCGCAAGTAAGACAAGCTGGTTTATATGGATTACTTCTAACATATCCACTAACACGAATGTAATCTGACGAAGTGTCACCAAAACCATCATATATGCTTTTACACCATCCGGGATATATAAATTTTTCATAATGATACTCAAAATCTACACCAAAATGATGTGAGGGCATAGATGGATGATGAGGTAAAAAATAATTACTACGATAATATGAGGAATAACATACGAGTTCTTTTAAACTTGAGTCTAGATTAAGTGCATTCCAATTAAATCTTTGTGTTTTTTCATCGAAATATTCATCTATTCGAGTTTCATTGAACGAAGCAAAACATAAAGATTCTATATTTATATTCATTAAAATAAGTTCACAAAATGCAGGATTATTATATGTGATTGCTAAATCATGTAAGCATTGTTCCTCACTATAATTTATTTTATTTTCCTCTTCTAATTCTAGATATCTTAGTTTAGCACAATTTACTATCTCTTTTGTATGTTCTTCTAGCCCATATATTTTTCCTGTGTCTATTCTGTTCATTTCAGGCAGACTAGAGGTATCAATTATTCCTTTTTCATCTATATATATTTCTATTTCTGTAAGATTATTTCCTGTTGTCCATCTGCATTCATGTTGTTTTGTAATTAAACTATTATTTATATCATATATATTATAAGTAAAAATAAAATGATGATGAAAAAATTGACCTGTTGTAAATGGACTGCAAATTCCTTTTTCTTTCTGATAAACAGAAATTGAAATTAAAACTAAAATAATGATTATTGATGAAATAATAACTTTCTTTTTTAGTTTCATTTTAATTATTCTTTCTTCTCTTCCTTAATTTCTTCATCCATTATCTTCATTGTTGGGAAGAATATTACGTCTCTTATTGAAGGAGAATCTGTTAGTAACATAATCATTCTTTCCATTCCTAATCCTAAACCACCCATTGGAGGCATTCCAAAATCAACTGCTTTGCAAAAATCTTCATCCATAGGATTTGCTTCTGCATCAATTCCTTGTCGTAATTCTTTTGCTTGTTCTTCTAAAAGATAACGTTGTCTTATAGGATCATTTAATTCAGAATATGCATTTCCCATTTCCCAGCCATTTATGTATGGTTCGAATCTTTCAATTAATTCAGGATTTGATCTGTGAAGTTTGCATAATGGTGTTGTTTCTTTTGGATGATCTATTATAAATATTGGTTGAATTAATTTTTCTTCAACAACTTTGAATAATTGATTTATCAATAATCCTTTGCTCATATCATCTCTAAAATCAATATTGTGTTTTTTAAGAAGATTTTTAATATCATGCGGACTTAAATCATCAGCATCTATTTCTCCATATTCTTTTAATGCTTGTTTCAGCGTCATTCTTTTCCAAGGTTTTTGCAGATTGATTTCTTTTCCCTGATAAGTTATTGTTGTTTTTCCTAAAACTTTTAGTGCAACATAATTATAGCAGTCTTCAACTAATTCCATAATATCATTGTAATCTGCATAAGCCCAATATAATTCTAAAAGTGCGAATTCAGGATTGTGTGTTGTGTCTATGCTTTCATTTCTGAAAACTTTTCCATATTCATAGACTTTTTCATAACCTCCTGCAATTAATCTTTTCAGATATAATTCTAAAGAAATTCTTAAATACATTTTCATTTTTAATTCATTATGAACTGTTGTGAAGGGTTTTGCTGCTGCTCCCCCATAAATTGGCTGTAAAACAGGAGTTTCAACTTCTAAGAAACCTTTTTCATCTAAAAATTCTTTTACTGCTTTTATTATTTTAGTTCTTAAAACAAATCTGTTTTTTGCACCTTGATCCATAATTAAATCAAGATATCTTTGCCTGTATTTTATTTCTGTGTCATGGATGCCGTGGAATTTTTCAGGCAGAGGCCTTAATGATTTTGATAATAATTCGATTGTCTGCGCTTTGATTGTTATTTCTCCTGTTCTGGTCTTGAAGATTGTTCCTCTTACTCCAATATAATCCCCCATGTCGTATAATTTTAATTCATCATAATTAGCAAATTCATTTGCTCCAACATAAATTTGTAGTTTGTTTTTATCGTCTTGAATCTGCAAGAAAGTTACTTTTCCCATTTTTCTTAAAGCCAAAATTCTTCCTGCAGTTATTGCAACATCCTGTGTTTCTTGTTCAGGTAATAATTCATTGTATTTATCTTTTAGCTCTTGAATAGAATTTTTTTTGTCAAAGTTATAGGGATATGGATTTATTCCTTTGTTTTTTAATTCATTTAATTTCTTTAATCTTTCTCCTATTAAATGATTTTCTTTTTCTAATTTTAATTCAATGTCTTTTAATGCTCTTAACTCTTTCTCATCAATCATAACACAATCACCTTATTTTTTAGAAATTGGGAGGATATTTAAATGTTGCGCTATCGCGCAATAGTTTGGAACGTAGCGCAGCGAAGTGAGAAAATGTTGTGCTGTTATCTAATCAAATCTAGAAAAAATTTAATTTAATAAATTAAAAAATTCATTTTTATTCTTCTGCAAATAAAGAATCCATTTCGAACTTAGAGAGTTTTCTCTTGTTCAGGACAGATATTGCAGGTTTTCTTTTTTCGCCTGTGACTTCATCAAGCAACCAACCATCATTATCTTCCATTTCATCATACATATTAATTACCCCCACAAAAATAGGTATTTTTTAAGTTTATAAACCTTCTTTAGAATTACAGCGTGACAAATAGCTACGCCTAAGTGAATTATTGTAAGAATTATTTAATCTTCAATTTCTTCTTCCCTTTCCAACTCATCAAGAGTCCAAAAATCTTTTATCATTTTTTCTCCATCTAGATATGTTTGTCTGTAGTTCATTACATCTGTCTCAAGGATACCCAATTTTTGAAAATTGGGAGGAATTGAG
>CAZSEK010000060.1:0-6259 GCA_964605945.1 uncultured Methanosarcinales archaeon | reverse complement strand
TACTTCAAGGACTACAACAAATCATGAAAAACCCTTCAGGATACTAAGTGATTACGAACAACACTAACATTTATAAAGTAAACTTATTTCTCAATATTATGGCAACTAAAAAGAGTGCTGTAAAAAAACAAAGAAAAACAGCTAAAACATACACTAAAGCATCTAAAAGCCCAAGAGACCATATATTAATTGCTAATTTTAACAGCAATCCTAATATAGGATTATATGGATATGCAACAAACAAATATTGTTTATTAGGAAGAGATGTTCCTGAAAAACTGCTTTCAAAAATAGAAGAAGTTTTAAATGTGCCAATAATACAACTAACTGTTGCAGGAACATCACTATTAGGAATATTTCTCTCAGGAAATAATAAAATGCTTCTTATACCTAATATAATTTTTCCTCAGGAACTTGAAATTCTTGACAAGCATAAAATAAAATACACTTTAATTGACACAAAACATACTTGTTTAGGAAATAACATGATTTGCAATGACAAAGGATGTGTTGTAAGCAACGAATACGGAGAGCGAGAATTAAAGCAATTCAAAAATGCTTTAAAGATTCCTGTTGAGAGAGCAAAAATCGCTAATTTAAATACATTAGGAAGCGTCGCTGTCCATACAAAAAAAGGGATATTGTGCCATCATGAAATCATGGAGCATGAAGCAGAGTTAATTGCAAAAATCCTAAAAGTTGAAGTAAAAACAGGCACTATAAATATGGGAATACCATTTATCGGTTCAGGAATATTATGCAACAATCATGGCTTTATCATAGGCGAAGCATCAGGCGGACCTGAAATCATGAATGCAGATGAAGCACTCGGATTTTTAAAATCAAGATAATAATTTGGCTGGGAAAAAATGAAACTGACTCTTATATCAGGAACATCAAACCGTAAATTAGCAGAAGAAATTTCTGCGCATATCGGAGTAGCTTTAACAAAAACAACAATAAAAAAATTCAAAGACGGCGAAATTTACATAAAAATAAATGAAAGCATAAGAGGAAATGATGTTTTCATCATACAAAGCACATGCGGTTCTGCAAATGACAATCTTATGGAATTGCTGATAATAATCGATGCGCTAAAAAGAGCTTCTGCATCAAGAATAACAGCAGTCATGCCTTATTATGGATATGCAAGACAGGACAGAAAAGCAGAAGCAAGAGAGGCAATAACAGCAAAACTTGTTGCAGACCTAATAACAACAGCAGGAGCAAACAGAATTGTAACTATTGATTTGCATGCACCGCAAATACAGGGATTCTTTAACATGCCTGTTGATGAACTTACTGCAATATCATTATTTGGAAAATATTTCATAGGGAAAAAACTAAAAGATGTTGTTATTATTGCACCAGATACAGGCTCTGTAAAAAGAGCAAGGATACTTGCAAAAATACTAAATGCACCTATTGCAATTGTCGATAAAAGAAGAACAACTCACAATGAATGCGAAGTAATGCATATTGTCGGAGATATTGATGGCAAATGCGCAATAATAATGGATGATATGATTGATACAGGCGGAACAATAATAAATGCATGCAATAAAATTGCAGAAACAGCTTCTTCAGTTTATATCTGCGCATCTCATCCTGTATTTTCAGATAATGCAGGAGAAAAACTTGAAAAATGCCGTGCAAAAGAAGTTGTCATTACAAACACAATACCTTATACTGGAAACGGAAAAATAAAAGTAATAAGTGTTGCTCCTCTTTTAAGCAATGCAATATTAAATATCAATCAAAACAAATCAGTAAGCACATTATTTGAACAAATCATGTTAAAACACGAGGAATAAATTATTGCTGTCCTTAAGTGAGCGATATGGTCACTGCGTTCCCATAACCCTCTGGGTCATTCAAAAAACAAATTAAGAAATTCGGACAACCTTGTGTTGTCCTTGATTACTTTTGATTAAACTTTTCGTAAAAGTTTAGAGCGAATGGACAGCAATAAACGAGGAATAAAATGAATCAGGAAAAAATATATGAAATGCAAATGCTTGAACAGCAGATAGGACAGATACAGCAGATTTTAGAGAATATAGATGTTCAAATAAATGAAATTAGAACAACTAAAGATGCACTTACTGAATTTAAATCTTTAAAAGAAGGAAGCGAACTTCTTTTCCCTCTTGCAAACGGAATATTTGCTAAAGGAATTTTAGGTTCTGATAAAAAATTAAAAGTCAATGTAGGCAATAATGTTGTTGTTGAAAAAACAGCAGATGAAACAATTGTTTTAATGAATACTCAACTTACTGAACTTGAAACTTATAAAAACGAAGTTTCTTCACAAATGGAAAAAATGATTCTTAAATTACAGGAGAACTAAACATGTTTGGATTCTTAAAAGATAAATTAAAAGGAGCATTGAAAGGCTTTTCAAAAGAAGTTGAGAAAGAAGTAACCGTAGAGAAGAAAGAAGTAGTTGTTGAAGAGAAAATTTCTGAGAAAAAGATTGAAGTTGTTCCGATAAAAGAAAAAGGATTCTTTGCTAAAATATTTGGTAAAAAAGAAAAAACAATTGAAGAGAAAGAAGAATTGCTTGAAGAACTTGAAGGTGTTGAGACTGAAAAGATTGAAGATGTAAAAATAGAAAAGAAAGTTATTGTCGAGGAAAAGAAACATCATGTTAAACAAGAAATTAAACATCCTGTTAAAGTTGAACCAAAAATAGAGGTAAAACCTGAAGTAAAAATAGAAACTAAAACAATTCCTGCGATTCCAGCTAAAGTAGAAATCAAGAAGCCAGAAGTTAAACCTGTTGAAGTAAAAGAAATTAAAAAAGAAGAAGTCAAGAAGCCAGAGATTAAAGAAGAAGAAACAATCACATTAAAAGAATTAAAACATCATAAAGAAGAGCCTGTTATTGAAGAACCAAAAGAAGAAAAGAAAGGCTTTTTTACAAAGATAACAGAAGTATTTACTAAATTCCAATTATCTGATGAAAAGTTTGAGGAATTATTCTGGGAGCTTGAAGTTGTAATGCTTGAGAATAATGTTGCTGTTGAAGTTATAGATAAAATTAAAAAAGATTTAAAAGAAGAATTAACAAAAGGAAAGGTCTCAAGAAAAGGTGTTGAGGAAATGATAATGTCAACACTTAAAACATCTATTGAAGAATTATTTGATATTGAGAAAATTGATTTAATTAATGAAGTTCATAAAAGCAAGAAAGCAGGAAAACCTTATGTTATTGCAATGATTGGGGTGAATGGCGCAGGAAAAACAACAACACTTGCTAAATTAACTCATAAATTTCAAAGTAAAAATTTTTCTGTTGTGCTGGCTGCATCAGATACATTTAGAGCAGCTGCAATACAGCAATTAGAGGAACATGCAAATAAGTTAGATGTTAGATTAATTAAGCATGATTATAATTCTGATCCTGCTGCTGTTGCTTTTGATGCTATTAAATACGCTCAGGCTCATCATATTGATGTTGTTATTATTGATACTGCAGGAAGATTGCACAGCAATACTAACTTAATGGAAGAGCTTAAGAAAGTTATAAGAGTTTGTAAACCAGACATAAAAATATTTGTTGGTGAAAGCATTACAGGAAATGATTGTGTTGAACAGGCAAAAGAATTTGATAAAATAGCAGGCATAGATGCGATTATATTATCTAAAGCAGATGTTGATGATAAAGGCGGAGCCGCTATTTCTATTTCATATGTTATAGGCAAACCAATATTATATTTTGGTGTTGGACAAACCTATGATGATTTAAAAGAATTTGATTCTGCATTAATTATTGAGAGCTTAGGATTGTAATTAAATTATTGATTCTAAATTACCAACCATTTGTTTATAATGTTCATAAGCTCCTTGATTGTCTTTTCTCATAATCAAATCAACTGCTTTTTTTATATCTTGATAAATTTTTCCCCATATTAGTTTTGCATCATGTTGTTTATTTATAGAAGCAACAATTTTTGGAGCAACACTATAATATTCAGATACATCATTTCTTCCTTGAGGATCTTGTAATAAAACATTATCTCTAAAATTTCTTAATGTTTGAAGTTCTAGGCAATCATCAGAAAGCCCTTTTGCTTCAACACAGGCCGTTGTAAGAAAACATCCTCCTCGATAGCTGGTGTTATTTACTGCTCTTATGAATACTTCTTCGTCACTTTCAACTATTTTTATGCTTCCCTCACCATAACATTTAGAACAATCATGATAATATCGTTTGAATCCGCCTCTATCGGGCTCCCACACCCTGCCATTATCACAACCATAGTTATCGCATGAAATTGCTCTTCCGCTATTAACCGATCTTCTTTTTTCCTCTCTATATCGCGCATATAGTTTATCAGTACATTTATCGCATAAGTCTGCTGCAAATCTTATTGCACTATTAAATTCGCTGCTGTTGCTGTTGAAAGAAATTTTTCCTGGTTTTGATAAATCAAAAGAAAAACTAGAAATAAATGATGTTGACATATTTAAATCACTTTTTATTTTTTCTGTTGCAGAATCATACATGCTAGGAAAAGAAGTTGTGTAAAGATCAGATATTAAAACATTACATCCACCACAATAAACTGTTCGTCTACTTTCTCCAAGATTCCAAAAATCCGAACCGTCCTTGGTAAATTGTCTCATTTTATCCCCCCAATTAATATAGAGAAATAAGTATATAAATTTTGCGGTAAACTTTCCGAAAACTTTACAAATTTTTCGGAAATCTTCCGGAAAGTTAATAAGCAATATTGATTTAAAATCCTTCCTCACCAAAATTTCTAAGAACTGATTTTATTTCATCTATTGTTTTTTGTTGATCATCTTTATCAGACATTCTAACAAATTTTATCATAAGATCTTTTAATTGTTCTGTTTTGAGAAATTTTATTCTATATCCGTCTGTTACAAAATAGAACCTAAAATTTTTGTATTTTATTTCTTTTATTAAAATACTCCCTATACTCCCTATTTCTTTTCTCTTGTAAGGATTTTCCTCTAAAGAAAACATCAATGCTAATATTTCCACAGACTCATGTTTGAACTTCTTGTTTATTTCGTCTTCTAGAGATTCTATGATTATTACTTGTGCCATCTTTTCTTTGCTCTTTCAAGTGCGTCTTTGATAGGAACAGTTCCTTTTGTGTCCATCAATAAATCATGCAGCTGTCTGTCTTTTGCGCTGTTTAATAGTTTTGTAAGTATTTCGTCGTATGTTTCTCCTTTATTTCCAAATTCTTTTATCATGTCTTTTGTATCCTCAGATATTGCAATTGTTGTGTTCATGTTTATCACCTATAATCATTATAACTATTATGATGGTTATAAGTTGATATATTTAAATGTTACGATTTTTGAAAGATATGTACAATTTATACCTAACTCAAAATATTATTTCTTAAATTTAGAATTTTTAACTAATTTTTTATTTTCTTTACCTATTTTTCTTTGAAGTTTTTTAATATCTTCTTCAGGAGGAAGTTCTTCAGGTTTGATGTTGCTTTTTGCTAATAATTGCCTTACATCTTTATTATTCTTTACGTGTTCTTGAGTTATGTTTGGTTCTCCATCTAAATTATCTTTTTTGACATTAAAATTTGTTATTTCTGTTGCTAAATTTTTAGCTACAATTGTAACTGCAGGTAAAAAATCAGCTAAAGGTTTAGTTGTAGGAATATTTAATTTCTTTTTCATCTTTTCTGTGTCATGACCTCCAAATAAAGCTTCATCTCCTTTGCTTCGTATTCTTGCAAAACCATCTGCATCAACGCCTCGTTCATAAATCAATTTAGATAGTTCTGTTTCAGATATTATTAATTTCTTTCTTGCATTTACTCTTTCTTGAAGTGCAATTCTTTGTTCTATTAATTCTTGTTTTCTTGTTTGAATTGCAAAATAGCTTTGAGCAAAAGCAATTTCTTCTTTTCTTGAATCTCCATTTTGAGCAATTAAATAACAAGCATATCTTGTTAACATGAAATCTTCTATTTCTTTAGTTGCTCCTTTAGGCATAGGTATCGTTTTCCTGACCTCGGGAAAATGATCCTTTATTTCATAACCAGAATTTTTGCATGCGCTTTTTGCCTTTTCAATTGCATTAAAAAAATTCTCCCATTTCTCATACCCTAACAATATTTGCAAATCTCTTGCAAACCAGAACTCTATGCCTTCTTTATTATTGGCATAATCTTCAAATGTTTTTCTAAGTTTAAGAATAATTTCTTTTTGCATGAGTTAAGGAAACTTACATTATTTATATACTTTATGCGTG
>CAZSEK010000059.1:0-6375 GCA_964605945.1 uncultured Methanosarcinales archaeon | reverse complement strand
TAGATGATCAAGGAAGAAAAATGTCAAAATCAGTTGGAAATATTGTTGACCCAAAAGAAATTCTTGACAAATTCGGCGCAGAACCATTTAGATTATGGACTTCATTAGAAGGAAATTTAGAAAAAACAGATTTCAGATGCTCATTTGAAAGAATAGAAGGATGCGGAAAGACAATAAATAAATTATGGAATGTTGCTAAATTCATTTCAATGTTCCCTGAGCCTGAATTCTCTGAATTAAAAGAGGCTGAAAAACATCTTACAGATTTAGACAAATGGATTTTAGACCAGACAAATCATTTGATAAGAAAATGTGATGAAGGATATGAAAAATATGATTTCCATAATCCTGTTGTAGAAATAAGGCATTTTATCTGGGAAATATTCTCTTCTCAATATATAGAATTAGTAAAAAACAGAGCATACAATCAAACTAAAGAATTCAGCAAAGACCAGCAAAATGCAGCAACATTTGTTTTGAATCATGTTCTTGATGTTCTGCTAAATATACTTGCTCCTGTTCTTCCTTTAATAACCTACAAAATAAATAAAGAACTCAAAGGAAAAGATATTCATTTTGAAACATTTGCAAAAACAGGAAAATTCTATGAAACAAACATAATCACAGAGGATATTGCAGAATTAAACAGCTTTATCTGGAAAAGCAAAAAAGAAAAATCACTTAGCTTGAAAGATGAAGTTAAGAAATTAATTATTGACGAGAAATTCAAATGCATTCAGCATGATTTAATATCTGCGCATAATATTAAAAAATTAGAATTTGGAAAAGAATTAAAGATTGAGTTTTAATAATAAAATAACACCAACGCCCTAAGTGAGCGATATTCTAATAACACATAGATATGCAAAGAAGATTACAATATGAATTTGCGTTTAGAAATTATATTCTGATGAGCGAAAGGCTTCGGTGTTATTTTATTTCTCATGAAGTGAAATTGATTCTATAATTAAAATCTTTCCGCCTTCTTTATCTTGAATTGTTTTAGAAGCATCAATTATTAATTTCTTTTTAAAGAAGGGTGCATCAAGAACAAAACTCTCGAACTCTCCTCCTTCGCCAGCAGGATTTGTTTTGTATTTTTCTTTCAATTTCACCATATCTTTTACAAATGTTTCATCTATTTTTTTTCCAACAATAGTGTCAAAGCCTTCTGCAAATGCACCAATTATTATTATATCAAAATTTAATCCTATTAATTCATTTAATTCATCCAATTGGTCTTTCTGCCACAAAGGATTTATGCATTTTAAATTTAATTTATCGCAAATTGTTTGTATTCTTGAAGCCTGATAAACAGATGCCAATGCTCCTGTGTAAATTGCATCTAATTTGTATTTTTCTTTTGCATGCTTTATTGCATTTTCTAAGTCTTCAAGTTCTAACTCTTTCTCTCCTTTTGTTTTATAGATCTCTATAGGAATTCCTATTGCTTCTGCCTGTTTTTCTGCTAAATCAATATTTGGAGTATGAAACATATAACTTTCTTTATTCTCAGAAATAATACTTATAAGACATTCTACTTTTGATTCTTTAAAAGCATAATGCAATGCCAAACAAGAATCTTTTCCTCCTGAAAATAATATTGCTGATTTCATGATATTAAGAATTTTGGGGCATTTATAATTTTTGCTGTTTTAATTTATTTATCATTATAAAGTTTGATTTGTGCTTGATTTATATAACATGTCACTAATTAATAGAAACATTTATATATGATTAGCAACATACCTAATCTTTCGCGTTTCACAAAAGCGCATAAGTGGGAGGATAAAAAATGAATAGCACATTAACAGTAAAAGATTTAGAAAAAAGAACAACTGCTTTTTTTGAAGGAAAAGTTGCAGGTGAAGATAGTTCTGTTGTTGCAGAAGCATATTTAATAACAAGAACTCAATTAATAAAATTGAATTTTTATCAAAGAATACTTAAAAAAAATGGAAGCATCCATAAAATATTTTCTAAAACAAAGGGTGAAAAAATGTTGACTAAATTTGGACGAATGACATTAAGACATTCTTATGAATTAGAAACTATTATGAATCCAGATAATTCTCAAGTGGGAACTTTAAATTATGCAGTATTACAACCAACCAAACCAAAAATCCATTCACCACGTATTGAATTAATAAACATGAGCGATATTGGAGAAATAGGGGTTGAAAATGTTATTGTTGATCCGTTTAGCAGTTTCAAAACATCAAGAAGATATACACTCATACCTCATTCTATAGATGAAGATATGCGTAAAAGAAATTTACTTGACGATATATATAAATCAAGCGGATTTTAATTTTATTTTTCTTTTTATATTTTTTTAATTCTTAGAATAATAATTATATTTTCTTTATCCTGATTCCGTTAGGAGTATCATCAATAGAATAGCCTTTTGATTTTATTAAATCCCTTAGTTCATCTGATTTTTTGAAATCTTTTGATTTTCTTGCCTGTTGTCTTTCTTCTGCTAATTTTGTTATTTCTGCGGGGATTTCTTCTATTTCATTGCTGAAATCAAACACGCCAAATACTTTATCAAATCCTCTAATCACATTAAGAACTTGTTCTGCATTTTTCTGGCTTATTTTTTCTTCTGCCATCAATCTATTGATTTCTCTCATCAAATCAAATATTGCAGCCAATGCTCCGCTTGTGTTAAAATCATCATCCATGCATTCTTCAAATTCTGTTTCTGCTTTCAATAATATCTGATGTATGTCAGAATCTAATGCTTCTTTTGGCTCCTCTAATTTTAACATGAATTCTTTTATTTTATCTAACGCTGTTTGCGATGCTTTTAATCCTTCAAATGTGAAATTCAACTGCTGTCTGTAATGTGATGCCAATAATAAATATCTGACTGCTCTAGGAGAATATCCTTTTTCTAAAATATCTCTTAATGTATAAAAATTTCCAAGAGACTTTGACATCTTCTTTCCTTCAACCAACAACCATTCATTATGCATCCAATATTTTACAAAAGGTTTATTGTTTGCTGATTCGCTTTGCGCGATTTCATTTTCATGATGAGGAAATATCAAATCAACTCCTCCTGTATGAATATCAAATGTATGCCCTAAATATTTTGAAGACATTGCAGAACATTCTATATGCCAACCAGGTCTTCCTTTTCCTATTTCTGTATCCCAAAAAACATCTCCATCTTTTTCATCATATGCTTTCCATAATGCAAAATCCTGCGCATTTTCTTTCCCATATTCATCATTTTTAATTCTGCCTGATGCATCTTCCTCTAACTCTTCGAGTTTTATTCCTGACAGTTTTCCATAATGCTTGAATTTTCTTATATTGAAATATATTGAGTTATCCTCTCCTTTGTATGCATATCCTTTTTCAAGAAGTGTTTTTACAAGTACAACCATATCTGTTATGTGTTCTGTTGCTTTTGGATAGATGTTTGCAGGCTCTATATTTAAGGTATTTAAGTCTTCTAAGAATGCTTTTTCATACTGATCTGTAAATGTCTTTAAAGGCATGTGTGCTTTTTGAGAGTCACGGATTGTTTTATCATCTACATCAGTTATATTCATTACATGATTTACTTTGTAACCAGAATATTTCAAATATCTTTTAAGCAAATCTCCGAAAATATATGCTCTGTAATTTCCAATGTGGGGATAATTATAAATTGTAGGACCGCAAGTATATAACCCTACTTCATTATTATTTATCGGCTTGAATTCTTCTTTCTTTTTCGTCAATGTATTATGTACTTTTAGCATATTAATATGAACCTTCTTTGTTTTAAAAAGTTTGTTTTATTTTCATTATT
Source organism: uncultured Methanosarcinales archaeon (assembly GCA_964605945.1). Classification (GTDB taxonomy): domain Archaea; phylum Nanobdellota; class Nanobdellia; order Woesearchaeales; family UBA9642; genus UBA9642. Next base: position 2,567 of record CAZSEK010000059.1, on the reverse strand, counting down.
TTTTCATTAATTTTCAAACAATTTTGTACTCAAATATTTTTCTCCTCGATCAGGGAAGATGACAACAATGTTTCCTTTAGGAATCATTTTTGCAACTTCAATTGCTGCGAGCATTGCTGCACCGCTGCTCATTCCTACTAAAATCCCTTCTTGTTTTGCAATCTGCCTTGCAACTTCGAATGCTTTCTCGCTTTCAATCATTATTTTTATGTCAATTTTTGAATCATCATATATTGTAGGCACTAATGCTTCCTGCATGTTTTTAAGACCTTGGATGTAGTGTCCTCTTATTGGCTCTGCTGCAACAATTTTTATCTCTGAATTCTTTTCTTTGAGATATTTGCTTATTCCCATTATTGTTCCTGAAGTTCCTATTGCAGAGACAAAATAATCTATTTTTCCATCCATCTGCTTGTATATTTCATCAGCTGTTGTATGGTAATGCGCTAATTTATTGTAATGATTTGAAAACTGGTCTGGCATGAAGTATTTTTTTGGATATTTTTTCACAAGCTGTTTTGCTTTTATTATTGCGCCGTCTGTTCCTAATTTAGCGTCTGTTAATGTTATTTTAGCGCCTAATGCTTTTATCATTTTTTGCCTTTCTATTGAGACAGCTTCACTCATAACTATTTCAACAGCATATCCTTTCATGACTCCTATCATTGCTAATGCAATTCCTGTGTTTCCTGATGTTGGCTCGATTATTGTTTTTCCTTTCGTTAATGTTTTCTCTTGCTCTGCCTGTTCTATTATTTTTAATGCAATTCGGTCTTTTATGCTTCCTGTCGGATTAAATCCTTCTAGTTTTGCATAAATATTTACGTTTTTATTTGGATTTAATTTATTTATTCTTACAAGCGGAGTGTTTCCGATTAATTCTAAAATATTATTTGCGATTTTCATAAGGTTACCTCAATATATTTTTAAAAATTATTTTTATTTATCATAAAAGAAAAAATCATCTAACTAAGACAATGAGAAATATTCTAACAACAACATAATGTGTGTTTCATAACAATATAAATTGAGAAGATATATTTAAATGTTTTCAATTATTGAATTTTTTAATGTTTGTTTGACTAATCCATCTACATCAATCTTTGCTTCTTCTTTTTCTAATTGAGGATTTGTTGTTTTTGTTGCAGGATTGCTTGGAAGCCAAGGACATGATGGCGTCTTCTCTATAGAAATATCGAATGTTCCTATTTTTCTTGCAATATTGATTATATCGTTCTTGTCTAATGTTAATAATGGCCTTATTACAAAGAATTTTTCATGTTCTATTACAAAATCATTAACTGCTAAATTATCTAATGTTTGAGAAGCAACCTGTCCAAGATTTTCTCCTGTTATTATGAATTTTGCATTTTCTTTTTCTGCAATCTTTTGAGCCAATCTGAACATCATTCGTTTGCATAAAATGCATCTGAATCTTGATTTTGTTTTGCTAAAATCTTTTTGATATATAGATGCATTTGCAGTATATAATTTTTTTACACCTATTTTTTTCATAAGTTTCTTTACTTTATGCTCTTCATCTTTATTTATGTTATTTGATAGATGCAAACCAATAACTTCAAAACCTTTTTCCTTAAGAATATAACCTGCAACAGGACTATCTATTCCTCCTGATACTAAAAGAATTGCTTTTTGTTTTTGAGATGTCATTTTATATTAATTTAGAATTATTTCTTCTTACAGACAAAGAATGCATGATCCATTTCATAAGGGGCTAGCTCTCTGTAATCTGTTACAATCATGTGTTTCTCGAGTTCTGCTCTGACTATTTTAAAGATGTCTCTTGGATGTCTTGTTACATCTATGCTTCTTGCTTTTAATGCAAGCAATCCAAAACCGCCTTTTTTTAGAAATTTATCACAATTTTTTAAGAATATTTCAGTTTGATTTTTTTGCGCAATATCCATGAATACAACATCAACTTCCGAAACTAACTCTTCATAAGTTTGAGGTTGATTTGCATCAGCTAGAATTGGTGCAATATTATTTCTGTCTTCTGCAACAAATACTTGATCTCTTAAAACTCTTGGTGCAAAATCAAGTGCAAATACAAGACCTTTTGGACCAACCATATCAGAAACATGACTTGTTGTTGTTCCAGATGATGCTCCTAAATATAAAACATAATCTCCTTCCTTGATTCCAATCTGAGAAACATCTTTTCTTAATGCTGCTCCAAGTTTGCTTCTTTCTGGATTCCACTCTCGGTATTCTATCTTTTTTCCTGTTTCATCTGTATCGTAAAAAAACTCTTCTCCATAAACTTTCTTTCCAGGAACCATGTTTTTTGTTAAAAGAAAACTATCTCGTCCTTTTCTTATTTCATAAACTCCTTTAAAATGTTTGAATTGAGGTATCATATAAGAAATAAGAATTAAATGTGGTTTATAAAGTTTTATTTATTCTTAGAAATTCTTTTGGCGTGATTATTTTAATCTTTTTGAATTGTTTTAATTTCAACAAATGATTATCTTTAGTTATTATGTAATCAACTTTTCCTGCATTTGCACATTCGAGAACAATATTATCCGATGGATCGTCTTTAA
>CAZSEK010000058.1:0-6417 GCA_964605945.1 uncultured Methanosarcinales archaeon | reverse complement strand
TGTCTGTTTTCAGACAACGTAATCATTTTGTAATTTATGCCGAGCCTACCTTTTACTTTAAGAATTTTAAGAAGTTCAAGAATATTCCTGTGTTTTATTATTTTTATCCCGCATCCACAGTTTTTCAGCGATTCCTTTGCCCTTCCATAATCAAGTTCAGGTACTATAAGATAACATCCTTTTTTTGTAAAAAGCATTGCACAGTATTCAAATATTTTTCCTGTAAAATAAAATATATTTGGATCGAGTTTATTCAGCGACGTATTCAAAAGAAGTATTGCATTAAGTTTTTTTATTTTAAGTAGTTCTTTTATTTTAAAATATTTTTTTTTCATTTTAAAACCACGTTGTTTTTTTCCAAATCTGCACTTTTTTCTTTCAGTATTTTTTCAATCACATATGTTCCCATCACAGGAGCATCAATATATCCCTGAAGTGCTGCATCCGCCAGTCTTCCGTCATTAAGCCAGTAAAATAACCAGTCATTTACAAAATTCGGATTTTCCTGTACAAAACCACTGCCGATATGTTCAAGCCATTTTTTATTGAAGTTTTCGTGTGCACCTATTGGCGGAGCAATAAGTATAGGAAGACCAAATGCAGTATAAAATGACATCTCGCTTGGTTTGGTCCAAAGAAGATCTGTAGTCCTTAGAGCTTCATTCATCGTGCTGAAATATGTTTTTTTGTCAAGAGCATAAATTATTTTGATGTTTTTATTGATATGATTTTTTAATTCCATTTTCTCAATTTCTTTTTCAAAATAACTTTTTATCTCAAGTTTTATTCCTGCAACAAGATTTATATTTACTTCATTATTTTTTATTTTTTCTCGGAGAGATTTTAATATTTTAATTCCTATGTCTTTTTGAGCTCCTGCTCCGCCAACCATGAAAGTCAGCGTCAGTGGATGAGTTTTCAGTTTTTGAAGAGCAGTTATGTCTTTAAAGTTTATTTTGTGTTTCATTCCAAACTCTGCTTTCATCATCTCTCCGTATTTTTTGAAAAAAATTCCTTTAGGATCAAGATTTATCAGCCTTGGAAGAAGATCTGATTTCATAATTTTTTTATTTTTACCTATATTTTCTTTCGGCAAAGGAAATCCTGTTTCGATTATTTTATTTTCAGGTATTCCGTATTGTTTTAGTCTTAAAACAGCGTGCTGGCATGGAGCAAGGTATATTATTTTTGATTCTTTAGGATTATCAGGAACCCACACTCTGTTAATATCTGTATCTGTTATAACACAGTAAATTTCTTTGCCTGCATAATTCCATGCAAGAGCAGGTATGAAGTGTGTTGTTATAACAGGAATTTTTTTATTGGGATATTTTTTGTTTTCATCTTCTACATATTCAATGAGGCTTCTGCATAGTCCTTTTTTTATGAGTTTTTTCAGTCTCATGACGCTGAAATTAGGTTTGGAAAGATCCCTGAATGGATACATAGGGCTTATTTCCTGTAATTTATCGTAAACATCAAATGTTGCTTTTCCTATCAAAGGTATGTGTTTCAATTTTGAGATAAATTCATAAAATCTTCTTGAATTTTCCCAAATTTCGTGTTCTTTCTCAGAGATTATTTTATCATTATTTGCAGTTAATATTCTTTGGAATGATATGTCTTTAAGAGGATATGCAGCTCTTTGGTGTCCATAACCCATGTCGGCAGAAATTACCCATGCGCAGCCATTGTGTGATGGTTCACAGAGTTTGATTTGTGGGTTGTCTGATTTAGATTCTTCTTTTAAGTTTTTATTGTTGTTTTTTTTCATTGTTTTTTTAATTGAGTTATTGAATTAACTTATTTTTTATTTAATGCATTCTATCATTGTGTTTTAATTATTAATTATTTAACTTCCTTTAATATTTTTTCATTCATATTGTGAAGAGCGACGATGAATAGGCTTTCAGACCATCCCAATGGTTCGTTTTCATTTGGTTTGTTTGTGTTTGAAAAATATAATTCTGGAACACCGTGGGTGGTTGCTGTTTTCATCATTTTATTTATGAAAAATGCCGATGTTTCTTTATTTTTCAGTTGTTCATAAATTATTGCAAGCCAGCTTAACCCAAATGTCCACTCTGCTTCTTCGCTGTAGCCGTCTGGATTTTTATTATAGTAATGGTCATTTTTATATCTTATGACTCCTCTTTTTCTTAACAGCAAATATTCGACGTTTTTCAATATATCTTCTATTTGTTTTTTTGTTACAATTTTATAAGGCCATATTAATGAAAGTAATGAAAGATCGACAAATTTTGTTTTTGATTCACGTGGAAGCAGTTTGTTTAATGCGTCCTGTCCTTTTTTTATCAAATGTTTCGGAACATGTATTTTAGGAAGTTTTCTTATTGATTTAAGACCTGCAAGACATGCACCAATAGATGATGCGTGCACTTCTTCATTTTCTTCCCATATGCCTGAATCTTCATCACACCAATAATGTATGCTTTCAAGATATTTTACCAGTTTATTTACGATTCTTATGTGATTCTCGTCTTTTAATATAGTTCTTTTGTGGTGGTGCTCGAGTTCTCCTATTCGGAATAATATTGCACCTATAGAATCATTCTGCTTGTTTCCCCATTCTTCCCAGAATTCATTGAATGTTTCAGGGTCATATCTTCCATGAATATATTCATGCCTGTATTGTGGTTTTTTTGCTATTGCGCAGTCTATTTTATTTTCATGTTTCAAAAAAATATTTAACAATGCTTCGTATGTTTTCTCGACAGTATCCCAATCATTCATAACTTCAAAAGCAAGACATTCATAGAAATTATCTCTTAACCAAGATTTATTATAACCTATAGTAGAATCTTTTTTTGATGCTGCAAACAATCCTGATTCATACTGCAAATCTTTGAGAATTTTAAGATGCTGGTTTATTAGTTTAGTGTAAGCAGATTTCTTCTCTTCCAGTTCAATTTTTTTTAATTTTGAATATACCATTTTAATTATTTGTTTTATTTATTGCTGCTTGTTGTTTCTGTGCATATAGAGTGCACTAATGAAAATAAGCTTAATAGAAAAACAACAAGCAAACCTCATTATACATATATTTCTTGTTCATCACCCACCTCATTAAATCTTTATTATTCGGATTTAAATAGTTATCGTATGTTTTTCAGAGAATGAGATTAATTACAATACCCATACCAGTCGCACAAGACATTCACACCAAAACTATTTAAACAATAACTTCTTCCAGACGATATGGTCTCTGCAACACAGCTTTCTTCTTATACATATTGCCCTAGAAAACTTTTCATAAATTATGTTCTGCTCGTCAAAGAAGAGCCAAAAGAAGCATTAGTGAAAGGAACAATAAGGCACAACACTTATGATTTGATAAACAAAGAAGATGAACGAATTGTCAAGTCGATAAAAACAGGAAAATACAGCGAAATATATGATTTATTTAGGATGGAATATGCAAAATTTCTCAGAAATGCAATTATAAAAAATAAAACAGAATTAAAAAAATTCAACATAGAACTTTCTGTGGTGTTTAATGAAACATGGCATTACTTTGACGAGGAATCCAAATCAAGAGCATTGAATTTATCTGAATTTATTTCAAAATATAAGATATTTGGGGATGAACTTTGGGAAAAACTAACTCCTAAGATTTTATCAGAGCAGTATTTCTCGTCTAAACAATTAGATTTATCGGGAATAATAGATGTTGTAGAAATTTATAATTGTTCTGATAAAAAAGAAAATGTTTATCTTCCTGTTGAATTAAAGACAGGAAAAGCCCCTCAAAAAGGCATGTGGGATGGGCACCGTATTCAGCTTGCAGCATATATTTTGCTTCTTCAGGATGCAGGCAAAAATTCAGAAGAAGGATGCATAAGATATTTAGATATAAACGAGAAGCGCGTTTTAGCGATGAATTCCTTGCTAAAAGATGAAATTATGAAGATAATAAATGAAGTTTCCTGCATTTTAGAAGGCTATATTGCTCCTAAAATTGTTGAAAATAAGAATAAATGCGAGAAATGTTCTTTAAAAACAATCTGTTACAACGAACACGAAATGAATAAGCTTATAGAGGAATCTAAGCACAGAAAGAAATAGAAAACTTTAAATATAGAGGGCTCATTTATTATTCTATACTATTAGATAATTATAATTAAAGGTGATAATATGGCAGATATGAAACAAACACAAGGTTCTGATGAGAAAAAATTCTCAAAACAATTAATTGGGAAAACAGTTGTCTCAAAAACAGGAAAAAGATTCGGTGAAGTCGGTGACTTGGTTTTCGAAGCAAAATCAGGAGAATTAATACACATAATTTTGGTAAATCCAACAACATACATAGAAAAATTAGAGTTGGAAAAAACAAAAGAAGGATCAATTTTGGTTCCATTCAGCGCAGTAATCGCAGTCGGTGATTTTGTTGTATTGGCTGAAGAAGATATAATTTAAATAAATTTTTGATTCTATTTTTTATTTTTATTTCTTAACTTTATTTTTATTTTAGTCTTTTGTTTTAACTATATGAATTAGGTAAATACATGAAATCATTGCTTAAACCATTTTTTGTACTATCAAGAAAATTTATGCAATTAATTGATAAAGACTATATAAAGAATAAATTAAAAAAAAGAAAAGGTAATTGTAAAAGATGTGGAAAATGTTGCGGAAAATGCAAGCATTTAGATAAAACCACCAAATTATGCAAAATCCATACTTCTCGACCAGCATTATGTTATAAAGAATTTCCTCTAGATAAATCAGATCAAAAACTCTGGAATGCAAAAAAGTGCGGATATAAATTTAAATTATAAACAAAATTTTTAAACATATTTGTTTTTCAGCTATTATGTCAACAAAATCCAAAGGAACAAATGCAGAAAGGGATTTGATTCACAAATTCAATGATAATGATTGGGTTGCAATAAGGAGTGCAGGTTCTGGAAGCATGCAGTATCCAAGTCCAGATATTCTTGCAGGTAATAATTTACGAAGGCTCGCTATTGAATGCAAAGCAATTAATGATACAAAAAAATATTTTACAGTGAAAGAAATAAATGAGCTGGTATTTTTTGCAAACAAGTTCGGTGCAGAAGCATGGGTTGCTATTAAGTTCGATAAAATGAGCTGGTTTTTTTTAAATATAGAGGATTTAGACAAGACAGACAAGAGTTATAATATTGATATCCCGACTGCAAAAAAGAAAGGGTTGAGTTTTGAGCAGGTTATTGGGAAGGATTAAAGAATAAGCAATAAGGAAGATAAAACATAAAATATATAAAGAAAACAAACAAAGTAAGATTAACACATAATATTTAAATAATTTGTTCAAAAAAGAGGTGCGAAAATGGCATTAGATACTGTAATTTTAGCAATAATAATAGGTACATTGGCAGCAATTGTTTACAGCTTGAGAGTTTTGGTCTTGCTTGAGAGAAGAATTTCAAGAATGGACGAAAACATCGAGAAAATGACCCGAGTTATTGCAAAAGAAGAGCTTCAGGTCTTGAATGAAGAGAAAAAGATCGAAGCAGAAGAGAAGAAAATTGAAAGAGCAATTGAACATAAATTCAGAAAAAGCAAAAAGAAAAGATAATTTTAAAATTTTATTTTTTATTTTCCTTTTTTTAATTTAATTTTATCTTTGGTTTGAATTTATTCAATTCATTTATTACTTAATATTTATATTAAAGTGTGTTTTAACTTATTTTAAAATATGTTTTATGAGATGATTTTTATGATAATTCACAAATCTTTTCAGCATGGCTGGTTCTACCATTATAGAATACACGTACCTAAAACAGATGAGTTATGTAATCATAGATTTTCACCATTAAATAAATATCTTCATTCAGTTTATAAAAAATGTCCTGATGATTTTTTTCAAAAAGGTCCAAGAGGAAGTGCATTAAAATTCAAACTCAATATTGATTTGAAGAAAATAAGGGGGCATGAAGTTTCTCATCTTGCGCAAAAAGGCCTTGAAGAAAAGAAATTCAAAACAGCACATTCAAATGTTCAGATGTTCATGCTTCAAAATGATTTAAGGACAATCAGTGTTGAGACGCCTATATGGATGCTTGAAAAAGAACTTCCAAATTTCAAGACAATTTTGAATTCATCTGATGCTTTGACAGGACATATTGATGCACTAAGGGTTGAGGATGGAAAAGTATGGGTCTGGGATTATAAACCAAATGCGCATAAAGAAATATATGCAGCTACACAGGTTAATTTCTACTCTCTTATGCTGAGCAAAAGAACAGGAATAGCTCTTGAAAATTTCAGATGCGGGTATTTTGATGATGAACTTGCTTTCGTCTTCAAACCTCAGGAAAACCCCATTTTAAAGTTGCAAAAAACATCAGAAGAACCGGATGTGGGACAAAATTAGTTTTTATGCTAACCAGCATAAATTATGCCATACGA
>CAZSEK010000057.1:0-6593 GCA_964605945.1 uncultured Methanosarcinales archaeon | reverse complement strand
TTAAATTAATTATAAAAATTGCAAATTCTAAATTCCAAAAAGGACGAGATAAATTGAATAAGTTATTTGATGGAATTAAGAAGGGATTGAAGTAATACTAATATAATATAAAAAGCCATTTATTATAAACCAAGTTATTTTATCGCTTCAGAATAAATCTTTCCATTGCTGAGACAAATTCATGTGCTTCTTTGTAATAACCATCGTATTGATCTCCAGAAATATGCGTTAATTCTCCGTGAGTTATTGATTTTCCCAAATGATAAAATTGCCTCATTATTTTTGCATACTTTTTATGGATAAGTCCTGTTTTAACCATTTTTTCTTCCATAAGATCTGCAACATGAGCTGGACTTGGAGGGATTTCATTTAAACTCATCAATGATGCATGCGCTGAATCTATTACTGCCCAATATAAATCAAGGCATGCCTGCATAATATGCATTCTTGAATTATGCAATGTTTGAGGTGCCATTGTAAAATAATTTTGAATTGACTCAGGGCTTGGTCTTATTCTTCCCTGATGCAATAATAATTGAAGAGGTTCGTAAATTCCTGTATCCAGTATTGCAACACCATCTCTAAGCATATTTATTGCAACAGGATCTCCTGCTCTGACATATTCCCAGAAATTAGTCAATCTTAATGTTGTAATATGCAGTTTCTTTGATGTCTTGGCAATTATTTTTTCAACAATTATCCTGTATGTTTGTATTAATTCAGGACTTAATTGGATAGAAACATCGTCTAAAATTAAAAGAATATCTATATCATTTTTTTTAATATCTTTTTCAGATTGAGATGATTTTTTTGCACTGCTTCCAAAAAGAACTATTGCTTTCAATAATTCTTGAAGCTCTTTTTTTGCAAGTTTTGAAAATTCAAGAACAATATCTATTACCTCTTTATTGTATTTTACAAGATGTTCATTCTTTCTTGAAACAATACTAAAATCCACTACACCCACCTCTTTTAATATATTAATGTTATCTTGTTTATTTATAAAGTTTGTTCTAAAAATTAAATTAATACTCTAAAAATTAAATCAACATATCTCTATTCTAAAGGAACTTCGCTCCATAATTTCCATTCATTGCTTGGTGCATACGCCCCGACAATATAATTAGGAGGAGCATTATATCCAAAATGCCCATGTCTAAACTGCGAGAAGTTTCCTTTTGGACCTAAAGCATATACAGGACTTCCAAACGCAGACAATGTTTCATGCATGGCCAAAGGATTAAAACTTCCTCTTTCTACAATAAAATCCTTTACACCTGCTTTTTCCATTCTTTTCATGAATTCTTTAAAAGGAACATTACCCTGTCCTGGTGTTAAATGCTCGTCATCATAACCAAAATTATCTGTAAGATGAATATGACCTATCAAACCTTCTTTTGCTAATTTTTCAGTCTCATCAAGGAACCATTTTTCAAATCTTTTTTCAGCTTTCTCAGGACTTTCTCCTTCTTTTGCCTGAAAGAACTGTCTCCACTGGTTAAAATGCCCTGTATCTAATGTTCCTTTAATGTGTGTTTTTGCTTTATCTTTTGCTTCTGATTCTGAATATCCCCTTGCCATCAAATTTTCTTTCATTTTTTTTCTTGATTCTTCAATTATTTTTCTCATTTCATCAGGATGAGAACCATACATTTGAGGCATAAAACTTTCTGGTGCTATGTAAATTGCCTCTTTGATGTCTTTTTTATGTCTTTTGGAAACATCCATTGCTCGCATTCCTGCTTGAGCGATAGTGTCTGCAGATTTGCTCATTCCAACATCCTCTACAGTTGTTACTCTGTTCATTTTCTCTAACGCTTGTCTTGCTTGTGCATCTGCAGATGCTGATGATTCGTGAATATGTCTCATTTGATCTTCATGTTGTTTCAATTTTTCTGTTAAATATTTTGTTGGCATAACATTTGCCGGAGGAACTAGATTAGAATCCACATATCCTTTTTGAACTAGAAGTTTCCATTTTTCTGCTTCAGGCATATTTTCTTCTATTTTTGAATACATATCTAATGCTTTCTTTATAGCATCTCTTCCTTCTCGAAAATGTTCATAATCTTTAGCATACATTAATGATTGTCCTTTTGCCTGTAAAACACTATTTGCTATTTGAGATTTCATAAACAAAACTTCAGGAGCAATATCCATTTCTTTTGCTTCTTTTTCAAAATCCTCATATTTTCGTTCATTAACTTCGAAGTTTGTTTTGTCTTTGTTCCATACAGGAACTCTGTTGAATAAATCCCCACTTTTCTCTGGCTTTAACAACCATTCTCTTTTTATTGCATTTCCATTTATATCTACCCAATCATTTTTTTCAACAAGAAGTCCATTATTATCACGCATACCTATTATTGGTTTTCCTAATTCTTTTTCATATGTTTCTGCTGTATGGAATTTAGGTTCAAAAACACTTTGATCTCTTCTGAATGCACTTATTTCTCCAGTCATTCTATCAGCAACCATAATTGGAGATTTTTTCTCTTCATCTTTATATTCTTTGAACATCTGTCCTTTAATATCAGACAGAGGTCTTTGCCATTCTCCTGTGTGAAAAACAACTGCGCCTCCTGATGAAGCGTCTCCAGCAAAATCAATTGCTTTATTTATTTCTTTTAATGCCATGGCTCTTGCTTCTTCATGAAATCCTTCTTTTGTAAGACCTGATGCTCCATTGATTGCCACAGATGCGTGTGTTGTAAATTTAACTTCATTTAATTTTGATAATTCTCTTATTTGCTCTCTTTCTGCTTTTCCTATTGCTTCAGGAGAATACTGCTGCCCACTGCTTTTTCCCTGACCAAAGAAAGTAAATTCCATTTTTGCAGCACCTTGCTTTATTGCTGCCTGTAAATGCTGCAATGGTGTTGCTCCATCAATTCCTGCTTCAGAAGTTCCTATATCTATTGCAGTAAGATCTGTTATTTTTTCACTCGCTTCCATTTCAGACATTTTTCCTTCTGCAACATTATCTGCATGATAATATCCTCTGTCCAATGCATTATAATAATCTGTTTTGAAATACATTTTATTTTTATTTATTTTATTTATTTATTTATTTTATTTATTTATTTATTTTATTTATTTATTTTATTCTATTATGTTAGTTTAATAATTATCTTCTTGTTTTATACTGGTCTATTTGATCAAGCACTGAAATTGATCTCTGCAAATAATTAAATTCATCTTTATTTCTATTGTATTGATTTTCATTCATCTGCTCAAATTGATTTCTGAGCTGATTGACAAATCTTTCTTCTTCAGGAGTTATCTCTCCTCTTGCGGCCTTATCCTTAAGTTCATTTAAATTGTGATAAAATCCCGTATTTGCAATATCATAAAGATTTCTTGGTGTTTGCAAATTCTCAAAAAATTTGCTGTAATCAACATTTTTAACATTCAGTTCTTTTGCTGTGCCTGCAATTGCTTCAAGATTTTCAGAAGCAGTTTGATTTTGATTCTTTTTTTTGCTCTCATCTTCCTCTTCCTGAGCAATTATAAGTCGTTTATGACGCATCAGTTCCTGAAAGCTTTTTTCAATAAGTTGCTCTGTCTCTTCAATCTCTTCTGCTTTCTTTTTTTCAAGATCCTCAAGTTCTTTCTTTTTTTTATCCAGCTCATCCAGTTCTTTCTTTTTTTTGCTGTCTATCTCTTCAAGCTGTTTTTGTCGTAGTTTATCTAATTCTTCTAACTCTTCTTTCTTTTTTGATTGTAACTCCTCAAGTTCTTTTCTTTTAAATGCAATTGTATTTTTTTTCTCAGCAGATATATCTGAAAGCTTATCCATCCTCTCAAGAGGAGTTATGCCCATAACATCATCGCTAGTTTTTACCATTTTATTAAATTAATATTATCCTATTAAATTACCAAGTCAATAATTGATGTGCTTTCTTATAATTTTTCCACAATAATCCCATTCTAAATGATGCTAAACCTGCTGATTTGCCTGCTTTATCTTTGTCTATGCCTTTTGATTTTGAAGAAACCACATGAGAAGGCATGAAACTTCCTAATATTTCACCAAATCCTGAAAAAACAGCAACAAATGGTTCAAACATATCTATTTTTTCACCTTTGGTTTCTGCGACTTCAATACCAAGCCATTTTTGCAGAGGATTTCTTTTGTTCTGTTTTTTTTCTTCTGCATCTTCTTTCTTTTTCTTGAATTCTTCCTCTCCTGCTTCTGCAAGATATTTGTCTAAATCTCCTGATAATGCATCCATTGATGCTTTTAATGAAGCATCTAAAACACCCAATAATTCAAGGCTTTCTTTGTCTTTGTATTCTTTATATGCTTTTATCTCTTTTTCTGTCCAGCCATAGCTTCTCATATGTATATCAACTCTTCCTACATGTATTGCTCCTCTTTGATAACTTTCCGGCTGTTGATAACTCAAAGAAGGTTTCACATAATATTGGAATGTTACAAGAATGCACGGAGAAGGTGAATGTTCATTTTTATGAGCTGTATGATCATAAGCAAGTATTTCTAACTCTAGTGCAGCTGTTTCAAATGCAGAAACAATATCAGGACTTAATATTTGCGCTTCGCTCATACTCATTCTTTTTAAATTTCTCAAATAAGGTTTCAACCAGGACATATACATTTTAATTACAGCCCAATGCTGTCTTAAATAATGAAGATTAAATGTTCTTCTGTTTTTTAATTCTTTATGGGTGTGTTCTTTCCAATTTATGAATTCAAATAACTTTCTTCTCAAGATATTTTTTATTTGTGTGTTTGTTGGAAGCTTATCGACTATGTTGTCTATATCTTCTTTTTTGAAAATCCGTGTATTGAAAAAATAATCAGGAAGTGTTGCATAGCCTATTGTCTGTGCAAGTCCATAAACAGATGTTGGTTTCATCTGTCCTCCTGCATTTTCAACCAAATCAACAAATATGCTTTTTAATGTAGCATCAGCAGATTTGCTTTTGTCTTTATCCCATGCATTGTATGCATCCAATCTTTCATCTATAATCCTTAATTCTCTTATGAGTGCAAACAAATCTTTGACCATTTTTCCTGTTGATGCAAGAACTCCCTGAACTTTGTCCTGCTGGATTCCTAATCTTTGCGATGCCTGGCCAAAGAATGAACTGTTTTCAGATGCTGAAAAAATATCTGTAACTTTATCTACTTTAGGAAATTGAAGATCATATTTTAGCTGATTTAATATCCAAAAATAAGTCTCTTCCATAGAAAGAGAGAAAGATTCATAAACAATTCTTAGACTTTTTGCAGGTTCAGGATAATTAGTTCTGACATAAACTCCATTTGTATCTTCTGAAACCTCTTCTTTCCAGTTAAATTCCTTTCCTGCCGTTTCAATCGGCGTTTTTTTGTCTTCGTCCTCTTTTTTGTCTGCCATAATCTAGCACAACCTCTTTATTTAAACTACAACTATCTAGTTCTAATCAATTATAGAATATAGTATTTATAAATGTTTTGAGAATTGAAAAATTCTCAAAGCCCGAAAATGTACGAACATTTTCTATGTTTTGGGATACCAAAACAGTTTGGAACGAACAGAGTGAGTGAGAAAATATTGTGCTAAGCACACGTGTTTAAGACAAAATTATTTTCTTGCGAGAATAATAGTGAATCCTTTCAGTTCAACAAGCTTTAAATTTGTTTTTTCAGCCATGTCTTTTGCAACTTGTTTCTTGTCTTTTTCCTCAATAAAAGTAGGAAGCATCTTTATCTTGACGAGAGAACATTTTTTTAATTCATTTTTTATCAATTTTATTGATTCTTCATTTAATCCGTTCTTTCCTATAATTATGCTTGGTTTTAATGTATTTCCAATACGTTTTTGTTCTTTTGTTTTTTTGTCCATTCTATCCTCTTATTGTTTATTTCTTCTTAATTGCTGTCCATTCGCTCTTCGAATGTTTTTATTGATACGCAAATTCATATTGCAATTTTCTTTGCGTTTTAATTATTTAATTGAATGTCGCTCACCTTAAGGACAGCAATAATACTTTATTTTTTCATTATTGTGCATTCAGGAGGGATGGATCGTATTATTTCATCCAAATCCCCTCTAATTATTCTTTGTATTTTCTTTCCAACATCACTTGGCTTGTCGTTGCCTTGAATTAATTCAATATAATCTGATTTGTTTTTTAAAGCATAATGTTTGATTGCTGAAACAGGTCCTGACATGATTTTTCCGTTGTAGTTTGTTATTGCAACATTTATTTTTGCATCAATAAATTTTCGTTTTCCATAAATCATGAATGCTCCTTTTGCAATAAACTCTCCTGACTTGGTTTCTTTTGAAACTTGTTCAGGCGTTATATGATAAACTTCTGCTGTTGATCTTCCTGCTTTCCATTGTTTACTAAAACTGACGCAGAATTCTGCTGCTTCATTTATTGTCTGTTCAGGAATTTTCTTGTTTTCAGGATTTTTTATTATTACAAACGGACTTCCAGGATCTTCTGTGTGAAATACCAAATCATTTTTTTCTGTGTATTTTTTTATAACTATTTCGTTTGTTGTTGCATCTCGTCCACCTATAACAAGAAAATTATCTGATGAATAAAACCACCTGAATTTCTCAAACCATTCTTTT
>CAZSEK010000056.1:2676-6704 GCA_964605945.1 uncultured Methanosarcinales archaeon | reverse complement strand
TCTCTCTGATCTCGATTCTAAAATCGAACTCAATCTACAGATGAATAAAACACTTGAAGCAATGGGTCAAGCACTCTTTAATCATTGGTTTGTGAATTTCGAGTTTCCTGATGAAAAAGGCAGACCTTACAAATCATCAGGTGGAGAAATGATTGATTCAGAGTTAGGAGAAATACCGAAAGGATGGAAAGTAACGACTTTAAGAGAATATATCGCTATTGAGCGAGGATTATCCTATAAAGGTACTGGACTCACGGAGGAGGGCGTGCCAATGATAAATCTTGCCAATATGGCGCCTAATCATGGTTTCATTCCCTCAGGAATAAAACCTTATTCTGGAGAGTATAAAGAAAGAAATCTTGTTAACGCAGGAGATATAGTGATTGCAAATACAGATATAACACAAAAAAGAGATGTTCTTGGAAGTCCAGCAATAGTTCCAGATCTTGGTTCTAATAAAATTCTATTCACACACCATATTTATGCAGTACGAAACAAATCATGGATACCAAATCAATTTATTTATTATCTTTTGCAATTAAAACAATATGAAGAAAGAACGAGGGGGTTTGCAACAGGAACAACAGTATTATTTTTACCTGCTGATGCCATCCTTGATTTCCAATTTATAATTTCAAATAAGATCTTAATTGAGAAATTTACAACATTAATAAAACAGATTCAAGATAAATTAGAAATTAATAATTTTGAATGTAAAAAATTAATTATGATTCGTGATTCATTACTTCCTAAGTTAATGTCAGGACAAATAAGGGTGATGCAAAATGTTTGATGTGACTGTGGTTATAAAAATCGCTGTAGATTTAGGTTTATATATTGCGGGGGTGCTTTTTTGGTTTTCAGATACATTTGCAGGAATTTTTGGACTATCTGGTTTCGGGAGATTTATGGCAGGATTGGTTTGTATAATTATAGGAGGACTAATTACATATTTCGGATTTAAGGAATAACCATGACAAAAAGAAGAGAACCCTGGGAGGATATTGGAAGTGTTGCATTAGGGGTATTTGGCGGAATAGCTCTGGCAGCCATATTAAAAAAATTAATGGAGAGAGAATGTCCCTATTGTCATAACATTAATGCATCAAATAGAGAATTTTGTCAATTTTGTGAGGGAAGATTAAGATGAGCTTAGAAGACATCCTCTCCCCTAAAATTATAAAAACAATAGAAAATACTGGAGAACGAGTATTATTGCTTGTTGCCTTATTTTTACTTATGTTACATTTTAATATATTTAATTTAAAAGAAATAGTGCCTACTTATGTTGTTATCATTCTTTGGGCATATCTTATATTTAATATTGGAACTGTTAATGTCATAAAATTATGGAGAAATAAAAACAATCCTGACTGTCCAAAGTGCGGTAAAAAATTAATAGAAAGAAAAGAATACGATTGCATTAAATGTGGAAAAATCGAATTTAAAAAATGAATGAATCAATATTAAATGTAACGAATCAAGCTGCATTAGCAGTTTCAAGTAAATTTAGTTTAATTACAAACACAGATCCAAATTGGCTATATAGTTCTATTGCTCAATGCTCCGCCGCTATTGTCGGGTTAACAGGGGCATTATTTATAACAAAGATAATTAATCAAAAATCACTTATTGCTAATATCGAGAATAATATAAAAGAAAATAAAGCTAAAATTCATTTTTTAAGAGAGAGCATTAAAGAAAAAGAAGAATGGATAAGCGAGATTGACGAAGAAGATGATTTAAAAGAAGTAAAAGAATTTCTAAAAGAAATTAAAACTACTATTGATTTGATACATCTTCCAACAGTTGATGAACTTATACAACAAGCACATGAAAATGAAGATTATCGCGATATTAACGAACAAATGTTAAGAGATAGCTATAATGAAGAATATTTAGAAAGTGTCAGACAATACAGAAGACAACACGCACTTCTTAATTTTGATATTCCTGATTATACTGATTTACTTATTAATCCGCAGATTGCAGTACAAAGAGGGCAAAGATACAGAGAATATAGTGATGAAATTTATAGAACAAATGTGGAGATAAAATACTTGAATAGTTTAGTAAAGACTGAAGAAGATGAACTGAAGATTGCATCTGCAGGAACAGAATCTAAAAAACTTTTAGGTTTTCTTGCAATATTTTCTGCCGTTGGTGTATTTTTACCATTATTCATGTTAGGTTTATATCCACAAACTATGTATGACTGGAGATTTTGGGTATTGGGTCTAACACTTGCCTCTTGGATTGCAATATTATTCTATTTTGTATATGAAATCAAAACATTAAAAAATACAGACAATAATAAGATAAAAAAATGAAATCCATCATCACAGAAGAAGACATTGAATTATTTGCATTAGAGATGATATCAAGATAGTATTCATTATTTAGCCTAAAACCGTAAAATATATAAATGTTCACATATTTACAACGATTGTTCACAAAATGGCAACATTACTAAAACCAGGAATAAACAAGATACTGAATGTATTTTATAGGAGAAGGAATGAGAACATACATTTGCGCGAATTGGCAAGAGAAACAAAAATGCAGGGGCAAGGCATCTCGCGCTATCTCAACGAATTAGAAAAGAATAAAATCCTCAAATCAAAAAAACAGGGAAATCTCAAGCAATACTCCCTCATGCAAAATCAAGAAGTATATGCAATCCTCACCATGTTTGACATAGAAAAAACAAAAAAACTGCCGCTCTTAAGAAAAAATGCAATAAGCACCTATCTACACTCCCTCCCACACCCCCCCGTGTTTGCAGTAATCTTCGGTTCAACCGCAAAAGAAACATATACTGAAGAATCAGACATAGATATTCTTATAGTCACCCAAACAAGAATTAACACGAAGAATGCTGAAAAAGAAGCTGATGCACTCAATGCAATGAACATAAGCACATTCCAGATAACCTTCCAAAAATTCAAAAAAGAATTAAAGCTAAAAGAAGATAAAGTCATACAATCAGCAATAAATACTGGCTATCCTGTATTAAACCACATCTATTATTATGAGATCCTGCAAAATGAAAGATTATGATCTAAAACAATTATTAGAAAATAAAGAATTATTGAATGCTAAGATTAAAGACTTCTTGCTGAATAACATACTCATAGAACAAAAGCCAGATCATCAGGAAATTCAAGGACATCTCTTAAAAGCAGAGCACAACTTAAGATTTATCCAAGAAAACATAAAATTAGGATTTCTGGACTGGTCAATAACCGGATGCTATTATGCCTGCTACCATGCTGCACTAGCACTCATACTCACAAAAGGCCACACCTCAAAAAATCATCTTGCAACACTATGCATTCTTATTAAAGAATTCTATAAAAAAGACCTCACCAAAGAAGACATAGAAATTTTGTCTCATATGCTGGATTATCAGGATGTGTTGTTTTATGTAGAATCAAAAAACAAGCGAGAAGATGCAACCTACTCGACAAAAATAAAATTCAGCAAGCAGGAAGTTGAACAATTGAAGATAAAATCCAACCTGTTTGTCACAAAAATAAAACACATCATAGGAGAAAGATGAAATCAATAATCACAGAAGAGGATATTGAATTAGCTGCATTAGAGATGTTTAGAGAACAAGGATATGAGATAGTTAATGGATTAGATATTGCTCCTGATGGAAAGAATCCTGAAAGAGAATCATATCAAGACATTATTCTCGTAGATCGTTTAAGAAGAGCATTAGAAAAAATAAATAATGTTCCTAAAGAAGCAATAGAACAAGCAATAAAACATGTGTTAAGAACTTCTACAGATAAATTAATAGTAAACAATCATGCATTTCATGATATGTTAATAAATGGTGTTAATGTCGAATATAGAAAAGATGGAACAATAAAACACGATAAAGTTTGGTTACTAGGAAAAGATAATGAATTCTTAGCAGTTAATCAATACACAATCATAGAAAATAATATCAACCGAAGACCAGATATTCTATTATTCATTAACGGTATTCCAATAGTAATAATAGAATTAAAAAATCC
>CAZSEK010000056.1:0-2666 GCA_964605945.1 uncultured Methanosarcinales archaeon | reverse complement strand
AACAATTACAAACATATAAACATCAAATTCAATCATTATTTACGTATAATGAAATACTAATTATAAGCGATGGAAACGAAGCACGAGCAGGAACACTAACATCTGAATGGGAAAGATTCATGGCTTGGAAAACAATAAACGGAAAAAAAGCCAAGATGTCAGAATTAGAATTGTTAATAAAAGGAATGTTAAACAAAATTACATTATTAGATCTTATCCAGCATTTTATAGTATTTGAAACTGAAAGAGAAAAAAAGATTAAAATTTTAGCAGCATATCATCAATATGATGCTGTTAATGATGCAATCGCTTCAACAATAAAAGCGATAAATACAGATAAACGTGCAGGAATTGTTTGGCATACACAAGGTTCTGGAAAAAGCTTAACAATGGTTTTCTATGCAGGAAAATTAATTCTGCAATTAGATAATCCAACAATTATCGTTCTAACAGATAGAAATGATTTAGATGACCAATTATTTACACAATTTAGCAAATGTCATGAGTTATTAAGGCAAAAACCAATTCAAGCAGATAAAAGAGATAAACTTAAAGAACTTTTGAATGTTGCATCAGGAGGAGTTGTTTTTACAACAATACAAAAATTCTCTCCTGAAGAAAGCAAAGACAAATATCCTTTATTAACAGAAAGAAAAAATGTTATTGTTATAGCTGATGAAGCACATAGAACACAATATGGCTTTAAAGCAAAAGTTACAACTAAAGACGACACAGCACAATTAAAATATGGTTTTGCAAAATATGTTAGAGATGCAATGCCAAATGCTTCATTTATTGGATTTACAGGAACACCTATTGAAACAAAAGATAGAAGCACACCTGCAGTATTCGGAAAAGTTGTAAATGTATATGATATTGAACAAGCAGTTGAAGATAATGTTACTGTAAGAATTTATTATGAAGGAAGACTTGCAAAACTCGAACTTAAACCAGAAGAAAGACCAAATATAGATAATGATTTTGAAGAAGTTACAGAAAGCGAAGAATTAGTAGATAAAGAAAAACTAAAAAGCAAATGGGCAAGATTTGAAAAAGTTGTAGGTAGCGATACAAGAATTAAAAAAATTGCACAAGATATTGTAGAACATTTTGAAAAACGAACAGAAATTCTTGAAGGCAAAGGAATGATTGTTTGCATGAGTAGGAGAATAGCTGTAGAGTTATATGCTGCAATAATAAAAATTAGACCAGATTGGCACAATGATGATGATACCAAAGGTGCGATAAAAGTCATTATGACGGGCTCAGCAACAGATAAAGTTGGATGGCAAAAACATATTAGAAACAAAGAAAAAAGAAGAGCAATAGGCGACAGGATGAAAGATCCAAATGACGAACTAAAACTCGTCATTGTAAGGGATATGTGGCTCACAGGATTTGATGTTCCATGTTTACATACAATGTATATTGACAAACCAATGCAATCACATGGATTAATGCAAGCAATAGCAAGAGTTAATAGAGTATTCAAAGAAAAACAAGGCGGATTAATAGTCGATTATATAGGCATAGCCCATGAATTAAAAAAAGCATTATCAAATTATACAGAAAGTGGTGGAAAAGGAAAACCAACAATTGATCAAAGTGAAGCAGTAGCTTTAATGCTTGAAAAATATGAAATCGTAACTGCAATGTTCCATGGATTTAATTATAAAAAATTCTTTACAATCTCAGCAAAAGACAAAATGTCAATGATACCTGATGCAATGGAACATATTTTAAAACAAAAAGACGGCAAAGAAAGATATTTGAAAAATGTTACAGGATTAATTGGTGCATTTGCATTATCAATACCACATCCAAAAGCTCTTGAAATAAAAAATGACGTAGGATTCTTTCAAGTAATAAAATCAACAATAACAAAGCATCTAACTTTAAAAGGAACAGATTCAGACCAGCTTGACACAGCAATAAGACAAATATTATCAAAAGCAATAATTTCTGATAGAGTTGTAGATATATTTGCATCAGCAGGACTTAAAAAACCCAATGTAGCAATATTATCAGATTCATTTTTAGAAGAAGTTCAAGAATTACCACAAAAAAATCTTGCATTTGAAATGTTAAAAAAATTACTTAATGATGAAATAAAAATTAAAATGAAGAAAAATGTTGTCCAGGGAAAATCATTTTTAGAAATGCTTGAAAAATCAATAAAATCATACACAAATAAAAATATAGAAACAGCACAAGTGATTCAAGAGCTCGTAGATTTAGCAAAAGAGATGCGAGAAGCAAATAAAAGAGGAGAAGAATTAAAATTAACAGAAGATGAAATTGCATTCTATGACGCTTTAGAAATAAATGATAGCGCAGTAAAAATACTTGGAGACAAAACACTAAAAACAATAGCAAGAGAACTTGTTGAAACAGTAAGAAATAATACTTCAATTGATTGGACAGTTAGGGAAAATGTTCAAGCTAAATTAAGAGTAGCAATAAAAAAGATTCTAAAAAAATATGGCTATCCTCCAGATAAACAACAAAGAGCAATAGAAACTGTATTAGAGCAAGCGCATTTAGTTGCTAGAGATTGGGTAGGTTTAGCATAAATTATAATTTGCTCGATTTCCACGAGACCAGAAATTTTCTTTAGATATAATCACATGGTCAATGACTTTAATTCCTAAAGTTTTTCCTGCGCT
>CAZSEK010000055.1:0-6834 GCA_964605945.1 uncultured Methanosarcinales archaeon | reverse complement strand
AATACAACTTGGACTAAAGTCCAAGGTATTCTTTATATGTAATAAAGAAAAATAAAGAAAAATAAAGAAAAATAATTTATCTTGAAGCGTCAGCCTGTCTTTCAAGCTCTAGTTTCTTAGAGATTGCTGCTGATTGTGCAGAAAGCTGGTATGCTGCAATTATTTCCTCTGCAAGTGCAGGTGCTGCTCCTTTTTTTGAATTGAATGTTTTACCATAGATTCCCTGAATCATCTGTCTTAGTGCAATATCTACTCGTCTTTGAGGTGCGCATTCTATTGCTTTTGGATATCTTGCTCCACCATATTCGATTGCAATTACTTCTTCTCTTGGAGCTGCATTTTCAACTGCTTTTACAAATACTTCAACTGGGTTTTTGTTCAGTTTTTTCTCTATAATTTCAAATGCTTCCTGAACAATCTTGCTTGTAGTCATTGCTTTTCCTGTGCAGTGACCTGAAGAAATTTTATGTTTTTTTGCTCTATGCCCTGGAGTCATTAATTTATTGATTAATCTTTCAACAATGAAAATTCTTGATTTGTGAAATTTATTTCCTGCATATCTTGCACCTGTTTTTGAAACTATTTTTGGGCTTAACGTGATGTATGGTGCGACACCAGGATCATCTATTTTAATCTGAGAACAGTCCCATTTTCCGAATGCTAAAACCTTATCCATTTTTAATAACCTCGTATTATGTTTATAGTCATACTTAATTCTTAAATAATCGTATAAGATGAGGAATTTTAGAGGATTTATAAATATATCGGAATTGGGTTATGGAAGTCTAAGAGAGCATATGTGCTTAATTCATAGCAAATTTTATAAACTCCTTCTCTTTAAATTTATGACATGGATAAAAAATTACACACACAAGAACAGAAAAAAACAAAACAAAGAAAACCTAGAACATTATCTGACCTTGTTGAAGAAAGAAGAAAGGAAAAATTAGATAAAAAACTTCTGGCAATTCAACCAAAAAAATCAGAACAAACATTAAAAGAAGAAAGCATCAATTATGTTATAAAAGATGGTTTTTTTACATCTATTAAATCAGGTTTTACAGAATCTTTTGTAATGCCGTTTGCAATTGCATTAAATGCTTCAACAGGAATGCTGGCTGCCTTGGCTTCAGTACCTCAATTAGTTGCGTCATTCTTCCAATTATTTGCCCAAGATTCTTTAAAATTATTCAAAACAAGAGGAAAATTAATCTTCTGGGCAACACTTATGCAATCATTAATGTGGCTTCCTCTTTTATTAATTCCATTTATTGCAAAAGAATCATTGTGGTTGGTTTTGCTGATTATAACTTTAGAAGCAACATTCGGAACATTTCAAGGTCCCATCTACAACAGCATTTTGGGTGATTTAATAAATGAAGACAAACGAGGAGAGTTTTTCGGAAAAAGAAATAGAGTTGTAAATTTAATGAATTTTATTGCAACAGTTGTTGCAGGCCTAATTCTATCTTTTTTCAAAGGTTTTGATAAAAATGGAGCAGTTAATTATGTGTTTATCGGCTTTGCAATCCTATTCTTCATAGCGTTTGTTGCAAGATTTACTGCTGCAATATATAAGAAAAAAATACACACATCCGAATTTAATCCCTCTAAAAAAAATCAAACTTCTTTTTTCAAATTTTTAAAAAATATGACTAAAGACAATTATGGAATATTTGTTCTGTTTATCTGTTTATTCAAATTTGCGATAGCTATATCTATGCCTTTCTTCGCATTATACTTATTAAAAGATATGCAGTTGGGTTATTTTTATTTCACAATAATAATGGGGGCGTCTATAATTGCAAGTTTTGCAGCAATGATGTTCTGGGGAAAACAGATTGATAAACGCGGAAGCAAATTTGTTTTGACTATTTCAGCAATATTGATTCCTTTAAGCCCCTTATTACTAATATTGGCAATTTATATTAAAAATCCATTGTGGGTTTTCATATATTTATTTATTGAAGAAGTGTTTTCAGGAATTGCCTTTGCAGGATTCAACTTAAGCACATCAAGTTTTTTATTTGACGCAACATCAAAAGAAGAAAGAATAAACTATATCGCATATTATAATTTTCTTGCAGGCATTGCGATATTTTTAGGAGCTGTTTTGGGAGGAGTTTTAATTGGTGTGGTTCCTATTTGGATTGTTTCTACAATTCCTACAATCTTTCTTATCACAGGTATTGTAAGGTATATTGTTGTAATTGCATTGCTGAAAAAAGTCAGAGAGTGCAGGATGGTTGAAATTGATTTCCCAGGAAGAGGATTTTTCCATAAAGTTCTTTCTATACACCCAAGATGTGGAGCGGGTATTGAAATAATAGGAACATATACAAAAAAAGAAGATTCAAAATCTCATCACCCCATGCATGAAAAAGAAAAAAGACCTCCAATAGACCCTGTCAAACCAAATGAGCGGGGGTTATATGAAAAAAAATCTTTGGAATTATACAAAGATAGTGCAATAAAAACAATGAACCAAAAAAATCCTGAAAACCAAAAAATGGATGATTCTTACAAAGTTGAAAAAGATATTGAAAATAACAAAGATAAAATCTCTGAAATAACTCAGAAAATTAAAAAAGAAAGACAGCAAAAATAACAATAAACAAATAAAAATCAAGGAAAACAGATAAAAATGAACGAAGACATACTGATTAAATTTTTTATTATAATAACAACACTATTTTTTATACCTAAAGTAATCAGAAGATTTTACAAAATTCCTTCTCCAATAACAGAAGTTGTTTTAGGTATATTGTTAGGAATCCTGCTTCCTCAGTATTTTTTCCTTGATGATATGTTAAGCATATTAGGAACATTAGGAATAATAATATTGTTTGTTTATTCTGGAATGGAAGTTGATACCTCCTTTATTTTTAAAAACAAAAAGTTTTTCATCGAAAATATATTGTTATCTATTTTTATTTTTTTGATTGTTGGATTTGCTATAAATATGTTTCTGCACCTTAACTTTCAAATTGCATTTCTAATTTCTCTTGCATTAACAACACCCTCTGCAAGTTTCATAATCTCTTCATTAAGCAAAGAAAATGAAAAATTAAACAGATGGATTACAGGAAAAGCAATAATTGGTGAATTGAGTGCGCTGTTACTGATGATAATTTTATTAAAAATATCAAATACTACCTCTTTGATTATTGCATTAACTATAGTATTAACATTAATAATAATTCTTCCAATTATTCTTAAATTCCTTTATCAGAAGATATTCAGTAAACTAATTGGGATGGAATTTTCATTTATATTTGTTGTTGCAATAATTTCTGCCTTTGCAACAGAATTTGTAGGAGTTCATTTTTTAGTCGGAGCATTTATTGCAGGCATGGTTTCAAGAAGATTTTTGACAACTATTTCTGAAGATAAAAAATCAAAACTTGCTTTTGATATAAACAATAATGTAACTGAAAAAATAACAGAAAGTTTCGGCTTTTTTACAATTGTTTTTGCACCTTTTTATTTTTTCACAATCGGATTAAAATTAAATATGGATGTTTTCACGCTAAACAATATCCTGATTGCAGGAACACTTTGTTTTTCAATTGTTATTCTCAGGGTGCTTTTAATGCTGCTGCATAGAATGGCAAGAATGGACGAAAACCTATTTAACTCTTTAAGAATAAGTGCAACAGTTATTCCAACACTTGTTTTTTCTTTTGTAATTGCAGAAATTTTATTAAATCAATTCAATATAAGTCAAAATACATATTATATATTAATGCTCTATGGTGTTTTCAGCGCAGGATTAAGTTTACTTATCAGAGCAGTATTACCAAGACCAAAGAAAAGCATATAGAACTATTGATTTGTCTCATACTCCTAAAAACCACACACTTTATAAATAAATAATAATTTCTCAGACTAGATGGAAAAGAAAACTCATACTAAAAAAGAACCAAAAGGCAAGAAGCCTAAAGAAGAGAAAGACCTGAAGAAAGAGAAGGAAATACAGGAAATAAAACAGAAAATAAAAAAGCAAAAACATGCTAAATCAGATGGCGAACCAGTCCAGCCAATTCTTAACATAGGACTTGTAGGTCACGTAGATCATGGTAAGACAACTTTAACTGAAAAACTTACGGGAAAATGGACAGACACACATTCTGAAGAAATCAAGAGAGGAATCACAATCAGACTGGGATATGCAGATATCATATTCAGGAAATGCCCTAAATGCGGGGAGCCGGAATGCTACACAACACAAAAAACATGTCCTGTTCACAATATCCCAACAGAATTTTTGAAAAAAGTTTCTTTTGTTGATGCACCAGGACACGAATCATTAATGGCAACAATGCTTTCAGGAGCAGCAATCATTGATGGTGCATTGCTTTTGGTTGCAGCAAATGAAACATGCCCTCAGCCTCAGACAAGAGAGCATTTGATGGCATTGGAAATATCAGGAATAGATAAAGTTATTGTTATCCAAAATAAAATAGATTTGGTTCCAAAAGAAAGAGTTTTAAGAAATCATCAGCAGATAAAAGATTTTTTGAAAGGAACAAAATACGAAGATGCGCCAATAATTCCGATTTCTGCCCAGCATTCAATAAATATGGATTTATTAATTAAAACAATTCAAGAAGTCATAACAACACCAAAAAGAAATCTTGATCTTGACCCTATGATGCTTATTGCAAGAAGCTTTGATGTCAACAAACCAGGAACCAAGCCTAAAGATATTAAAGGAGGAATTTTAGGAGGAGCAATAATGCAGGGAAAATTAAAAGTTGGAGACAAAATAGAAATAAGACCTGGAAGAATTGTTGAAGAACATAATCAAATTGTCGCAAAACCAATCACAACAACAATTATTTCTGCAATGACTGGTTCCACACCAGTTCAAGAACTTCATCCAGGAGGAAGTGTTGCATTAATGACTGACTTAGATCCAAGTATTGTTTTCTCAGATAAATTAACAGGAAACATCGTAGGATTGCCTGGAAAACTTCCTAAAATCTGGTATAATTTCGAATTAGAATGTCATTTACTTGAAAGAGTTGTCGGAGCAAAAGAAGATCTTAAAGTTGATGCAATCAAACCAAATGAAATTCTTATGTTAAACGTGAATTCAGCTGCAACAGTAGGATTTGTAAATAGCATAAGCAAGAATAAAGTCAAATGCAAATTAAAACTTCCTGTGTGCGCAGAGCTAAATTCTAAAGTAACTATCTCGAGAAGAGTCGGAACAAGATTCAGATTGATTGGTTATGGGACGATTAAGGGAGAATAAAAGATAACTTTATATATATTTAGTTTAATAAAATATTAATGAATCTAAAAAACACATTCAAAATTTTGAGTTTTGTATTTATAATATCTGGATTATTTCTGTTTGTCAACTCTCAGACACATATCACTGGGGCAGTAATCGGCTTTTCTGAATCAAATTATTCATTTAAATCAATGATGTGGGGGATTTGTCTAATTGGTGTTGCAGGAATATTGTTTTTGGTTGGAGAAGCAGAAGAAACAAAAGATAAAAAAATAAAACTTACAAGTACAATAAACAATTATGATAATTTAATTAAACTAGCTAAAAATTCTGCTGATAATCAACAAGTACAAAAAGGACTCAACCATTTAATAAAAGAGTTAAGTAAAGACAATCTTGAAGCAGGAATCGGAACAAAACATCTATTTAAAGATATTTTTTATTTAAGAGGAAGAAATGGTGAAAGGGTGTTTTATCGCAAGGCAAAAGAAAATAATCACGAAATAAATTATGAAATAGTTGGGAAAGCTTCAAAACATACTGAAGATAAAGTCATCAATGCCTTGAAAAAAATTTATTTTTAATTTACTTTTGTAACATATGTCTTTATTTCAGAATTTTTTATCAAATCATCTAATGTTGCTTTAATTGTTGGCTCGTCTATTTTCTCAACTAAAATCATCCCAGGCATACAAAAATATTTTCCAGAAACACATTCACCTGTTCTTTTATTCTTTTCAAACATATGTTGTATAAAATTCATTGTTGTAAAATTAATAGAATATTCCTCGCCTTTTGTTGTCAGAACTCTTACATCAATTGATTCTTTGTTAGTATTAATGGGTTCTGAACTAGGCCAATAAATATACATAGTGTAATCTTTAAACAAAATAGTGTAATCCTCTGTATTTTCAGCTTTAACCATAAGAAAAGAAACATTTCTTTATTTATAAATCTTTCTATAAATTACTATTATAAAGTGACTATTCCTGTCTTTCTTTGTATTCTTCAATATTTAATTTGATTTTATCAAAGCATTCTCTGCATAAGAAACAATGATTTTTAACAGGAGAATTTGAAATATCAATAATGTAACATGCTTTTTCATCATCGCACAAATCGCAATTCTTCATAATCATTTTTGGATCATCATCAGATATCTTATCATCTATATTTAAATAACAATCTAAGCAAATAGAAAATGGCCTATTGAATTTATCAAATATGTAACACTCTTTAGAACTATTGCATACCTCACAATGATATTGTGTTTGTTTGTGCATAATTAAGATAAGATAGAGGGATATTTAATGGTTGTGATTTTTCATCTGCACCCATGTTCTTTCAAATGTCGATTATATTCTTTTGTCGATATTTCTCCTGAAAATTTATTCATGAGGGATATTAAAAGTTTATTTCTAAGTTTATATGTGTTGGCTGTTTTGCTGTATGCAACCCATCCCTCAACAGCATCGTAAATTTCATCATATTCTATTTCTTTTTTATCATATTGCTCGCATAATTGCGATAATTTATTTTTGAATGTTCTGATGTTGGATTTCTTTAATAGTCTATGATAAAAAAATATTCTT
>CAZSEK010000054.1:0-7062 GCA_964605945.1 uncultured Methanosarcinales archaeon | reverse complement strand
AAAGATCAGCTAAAGACACTATTTCTGCTTGTTCAAGTTTCTTTACTTTAGTTTGATACCAATTCCATATATGTCCAAGTTGCTGTCCAAACTCCATCTCTGATTTAATATTACCGGTTAATAGACGTCCAATTAATCCATCATTTGCATTATACGCATTTATGGACTTAAATCCTGATGGTCCACAAAATTCTATAATAAGTTCACGAGTACTAGTTGCCACTGCTTTTAATTCGACATCATTAGAACGTTCAAAATTGTGCATAGAAGAAAAACATCTTATTAATTCTGTGAGTGCGGCAAACAATCCAGAAAATCTTATTGTTGCAGCTTGTGCTGTATTTGTAAAACTGCCTGTGTTTTGTTGTGCCACAGCCATTACTTTAGAGAAAGCAAAATCAGTTTTCTGAATCAACAGATTTAATTTAGTTGTTTCTGTTGTTGCTAATTGTTGTATTTGAGCTTCTAATTGTTTTATTTGTTTGTTTGCTTGTGCAATATCATTAACAAGATTTTGAACATCAGGACCCATCATATTCACCTATTACTTTCCAATCTTATCCTTTCTATTTAAATTTTTCTATTCTGGAATGAAAAATCATAAGAAATTTTACTCCTCAATTATCTCTATTCCTGAGAATTCTATCTTCATAGGAAGCTCTTTCAGAAGTTTTTTCTCATCTTTCAAATCATTTTTAACAAACTCATCGAAAAATGGAATCTTGACAGGTATTGCAAATTTAGCAAAATTAGAGGAAATAATGCACTCTCCTTTGTCAAGAGAAGCAATGCTTCTTGAATCTTCAGATAAATCTTGAGAGGCTGAATCAATGATTGCCTGTCGTTCATTGCTCATCTCTGTTCCAAGTATTATTTTTGTATTCATGTTTGCAAGAATCTCTCGAGGAATCAGCGAAGGAAGTTGTGTTATTGCAACCAAACCGACTTTAAATTTTCTTCCTTCACGTGCGATTGTTGAAAATATGTTTGAACCTTTTTCTAAAATATCTTTTCCTAAAACTCTTGGTGCTTCTTCCAAAACAACAGAAACAACAGGTTTTTCGTGAAGCATTCCCTGCGTTTTATAAAATCTGTATTTATTGAATAATTCTGAAACAACAAGCGAACCTATAAGCAGTTCAACCTGTCCTGAAAAAGAGCTTGTATCTACAATAACTGTTTTACTTCGCTCAAGATCCTCGCAAATATCTCTTATTGTATTTTCTCCTGCAGCAACATCAAATATTCCATTGCAGAAAAGCTGTTCTGAATTGAAATCTAAATCAAGAAGATACATCAATCTTCTTTTTATTACACCTAATGTCTGTTCGACAAACTGGGTTTTTACTGGCTTTTCAAGAATTATTGCTTCAATCCATCTGTTTCCGTGCTCTCTGTAATAAGCATTCATTGCCTGCTCCTGCGCATCTGAAAAATCAAGACAGCCAAAATGTGCTGGTCTAAGCATCTTAATGTTGATTTTTAATGTTCTTGTTCCTTGAGGAGCTTCTTTTGATGTATAATAAACAACATTTTTTGAAGGATGATCTTTTAATCCAATTTTGTTTTTTCCATTACCTTTTCCATTTGTATTTATGTTATCTCGCCCATAATATTCATCATGAGGATCCAAAACAAGCAACGCGCAATAATCTTTTCCTGTGCTGTCCCATAAAAGATTACTCATCAAAACGCTTTTTCCTTTTCCTGTTGTTCCTGATATTAAAACATGATGAGTCAGGACATTTTCACCGTCTAAATATATAGGAACATCAATTGCCTTGCTTCCGCTTCTTAAATTTCCAAAGAATAATGAATTTTTAGGTTTTGTTAAAAAATCCAAATCATCTTTCGTGACTGCTCTTACATTTGAAAAAACATCTGGCAAAGATTTTGATATTATTACTTTTGACTTTTCAAAAGAATTATTAACTGTAAATAAATTTTTCAACATTGAAATTTTGTAGTTTCTCATGTTCTTGTCAAAAAAATCAAAATCTGCATTTTCCTCGAGATTCATTCCAGAAATCAATTCAAGATTCTGTTGTGATATCTGAGAGCCATACTGCATATCATAAACCTGCAAAAACATCTTTTGCTTTGATTTTTGATCATCACAAACAAGTATCTCCCCTAATTCCAATTCAGAATCTGCTTTCTGCCGTGCAACAATCTCTCCAAACTTTCCAGAAATTATCTGTGCTTTGATGTTATTCTTATTCTCCTCAGCCATGATAAAAATAAAAGAATACGATTTAAAAAGTTTGTTTATATTTTAGTTGTTTGTTTAGTTGTTTGTTTACTATTTTCTTTCTTTTCTGTATTCACCATCAACAATCATCACTATGATAAAATATATTGGCATGACAATGCCTGCTAAGACTATTGCCAATATCAGAAAAAGGGTTTCAAGAGATATTACTTGTGCAATCACTGCACCCACACTTACAATCAAGAAAACAGGAATTATTGAAACAAAACCAAGAGATGAAAAATATCGTTTAATATCATTTTCATTCAAAAGACGCTCTGCAATTAATCCTTGCGCAATTCCAACTATTGTCCCACCTATAATAGAAACCGCAACAGCAAGACTTATTGAATATAAATTAGGATTAAAAAACAGCGTGAATGGAAGCAAAGCCATCAACAATGTACCAAATACAAGCATTGGTGCCTCCCCCAAATAACGCGCGAATTTTTTCGTCAAAACAGAACCCGATATTGACGCAACTAACGCAATTACAAATACAAATGCAACATTAAGAAATCCTCCAAGAAACTGCTGGTTAAAATTTTCGTAAATAAATATTCCTGTGTATGAATTTAGAAGTATCTGAACTATAGTAGTTATTACTGTTGCAAGCATCAGCAGAAAAACTTTCTTATTTTTTGTGAATACGGCCGTATTCTCTGTTGCATTCTTTATGTACTGACCGATAAATTGATAGAATCTGAAATTTGTCTGGAAGTTCTCTGTCTCATCTTTGATGAAAGACAACATATATCCTGAAAGTATGAACATAACTGCAGTCATCTCAAATGCAAGAAGATAACCAAATATGTGGAAAACCAAAGGTTTTGCAAGTTCTAAAAAATGCAAATCAAGAACCAACCTGTAACCAGTCATAGGAATAATCTGCATCAAAAATCCTGCTGCAAATAATGAAGCTGCTGTTATTAATATGCCGAAATAAGAGACAAATCTTAAGAAAGTTTGTCTTTTCTCTGTTTTCAGCAATTTATTTGAAAAATTAGAATACAAATCTCCGTGTGCTATTATTCCTATTGTTCCGACGAGCATTGAAAACGCAAAAAACAAAGGAGATCTTAAAACAACAGCAAACGCCATCCCTAAAAAACTAAATCCATATATCATTCCTGAAATGCTTATGAATTTTTTTCCTATATACTTTAATTTAGAATATTCCTTAAGAAATCCTGAAAGAAGATAACTGAACGATGCTTTTATTCCACTGAACAATCCTATTAAAAAAATCGATGCTCCTGAAAGCATGAATAATATATTTACAAACTGCTGTGATGCAAAACCATATCCTATTCTACTAACCAGCTCATTGATGCTTAAAATTTTGTTGTTTTTGTTTTTTTCATCAGTGCCTTTTCGCATAATCTTTTGAAGCTCTTCATTTATTTTTTCCTCTGAGAACCCTCTTTTTATCAAATTGGCTTTTATAACATAAATAGAAGTACTTCTACTCATCTCTTTTTTTATCTCCTCACCTAAACTCATATATATTAATTAAAATCACTTGTATTTAAATTTTGCTTTTAAATAGGGGAAAAAGCGAAAGATAGTGAGCTTTACAAAGCATTAAAAAGCCAAAACATTTAAATAGATAAAGTATAGAAACAATAATAAGTAAAAAAGAGGTAGGTATGAATAAGATTGCTTTTGCATTTAAAAACCTGACTAATCAAAAAGTAGGTTCTTTAGAAGAAAAATGGAAATATGATTCTGGTTCTATTTTGCTGTCTTCTCCTGTTGTTGAAGATATGGATGGAGACGGGAAAAAAGAAATTGTTTTTGGAACAAAAGATGGAAAAATTCATTCTATAGATATCAACGGCAACCTGAAATGGACTTATTCTTCTCAGGAAAAACATTCTGATGTTGAATTAATGTTCTTGGATACAGAGACATCCAACAGCATCAACGCATCTCCAAACATAAACGACATAAACAATGACGGGAAAAAAGAAATTGTTTTTGGAACAGAAGCAGGAATTTTGTATGCAATTAATTTCAAAGGAAATCTAATCTGGAAATACAAAACAGGAGGAGCCATAAGAGGTTCAGCACTAATACAACTTTTCTCAAACAAACAAACAGGTATTTTTGTAGGTTCTATGGATAAGAACATGTATTTCTTGAATGCAAATGGAAAATTATATTGGAAGTTCGAAGCAAAAGAAGCCATAGAGTCCTGCCCTGCATTAATTATGGGTAAAAAACCAATGGTTGTTTTTGGAGCAAATGATGGAATAATATATTCTGTTGACCTTACAGGAAAACTTTTATGGGAATTCAAAACAAAAGGAAAAATAACCGCTCAGGCAGTATTTGAACAACTCACAAAAAATTCTGATAAAGTTATTTTAGTAGGTTCAAATGACGGAACACTCTACTGCATTTCAGAACAGGGAGAACTTATATGGAGTTATGACACAGAGGGAGCCATTTGTTCGAGAGTAACTATCTCAGACATAAACAAAGACGGGAAAAAAGAAATTGTTTTTGGTTCATGCGATAATAATGTGTATGCACTTGATAATAATGGGAAAAAATTATGGAGTTATGAAACTGATTTTTGGGTTGTTGCTCCTCCTATTGTAAGCGACCTAGATGGGGACGGCAAATTAGAAATTGTTGTCGGCTCGTATGATCACAACATCTATGTCTTGGATTCAGAAGGAAGTTATATGCTTGATTATGTTCCTGGAATTTCAGGAATTGTTTCACAAACAGGAAGTTCAAGTGAAGCAATAACACAACAGCCAGGAAAAACTCAAGGAAAAAAACTCTGGCAGTATCAAACAGAAGGAATTGTTGTTGGGTGCGCATATGTCACAGAAGATAAAAATTTAATTGTTAATATAGAACCTGGAAAAGTCAAAGACTTAATCCATAAACGAAAAGAATAAATAATCACATAAATAAATTAAAAAATTACAATAAAATATAAATGAAAAATTTAGAGGTTTTAAAATGGGCGAAAAAATAATTTCAAAAAAAAGTGATTTGAAAAGAATCCCCTTATATATAGGGGGGTTAGATGAAAATATGGAGGGAGGAATTCCTACAGGTCACATCACATTAATTTGTGGTGCTGCTGGAACTATGAAATCTTCTGTTTCATTTAATAGTGTGT
The DNA here is from genome assembly GCA_964605945.1 of uncultured Methanosarcinales archaeon. GTDB lineage: Archaea > Nanobdellota > Nanobdellia > Woesearchaeales > UBA9642 > UBA9642. The sequence goes on along the minus strand of CAZSEK010000054.1, from coordinate 1,669 downwards.
ATTATGAAGCTGCAACGCAAAATAAAATCGCTCTTTATTTGTGCCTTGAACAGTCATATGCATCCCTTTTGAATCATCTTATAAATATGGGCTATGATTTCAGCAAGATAAATGTCTTGCTTATCAATGACCTATCAAACCTGAACAACCAGTTGATGCAGCTAAAGAATTCAAAAAGAGGAACAATAATATTTGCAGATTTAAGCTGTATAAGAAAAGAAATTAAAGACGTCAAACTGACATCTGCAGCAAATGCAGGATGGATAAATGTCATTAAAAACCTTATTAAAAAAGTAAAAACAGATATTGGTCTTGATTTGTTTGTTCTTGATTCATTGTCTGCATTATATGTCCTGACAAAATTTGAAAATCCAAGAATAGAGCTTTTCTACATATTTGAATTCCTAAGAGATTTAGAAGTAACATCTTACCTTATTTCAGAGATGCCTCTTGACGGAAGCAGATATTCTGAATATGGTGTAGAAGATTACTTGTCTGACGGAATAGTTTACATAAGATTGTCCCAATTCAGAAGAAATGTTGTCAGGGAAATCAGCATTGTAAAAATGAGATCAACTAACGTCAATACAGACATATTCTCTCTTGAATACAAAGATGGAAAATTCCAGGCAATGTACGGCGGACAGAATCCTCTGCTGTAATTTTTTATTTTTTATCTTATTTTTAATTAACTTTTTAATCTAAGATATATTACAATTATTGCAGCCTATGATGAGGTTATTCCCGTCTGAATACATGAGGACGAAAAAACTTACTGAGGCTGCACTTATAATAAGGTGAAATCATGGCAAAAAAAATTGTTAAAAAAATAACTAAAAAAACAATAAAATATCAACCAAAGAAAATTGTTAAAAAAACAACTAAAAAAATAATCAAATCAAAACCAGTCAAAACAACTAAAAAAATATCCAAAACCAAACCAATAAAATCATATTCTAAAAAACTTGTTTTAAAACCAATAAAAAAAACACAACAAAAATTAAGTCAAGCAGTCAAAAAAACAATGACTATAGCTGAAATTACAAGAGCATATCCTGAATGTGCATTAATAATGATGAATCACGGACTTTATTGTGTTGGATGCGGTGTTGCAATGTATGAAACACTTGAAGAAGGCGCAAGAGCACATGGAATATCTGACCTAGAAATAGATGATATGATGAAAGAGATGAATTCTGCAATAGCGAAAAGATAATTATTGCCACCACCCTAAGCGAGCGATATTCTAAACATAAATTAATATCGAAAGAAGATTACAAGATGAATTTCGATATAAATCAAATACTAAGATGAGCGAGAGGTTGTGGCAATAAAAGAAATAGATTTATAAATCAATTATTACCTCAATCTAATATGGCAAAATATAAAATAGAATTAGACAAAGACACATGTATTGGCTGTGGTGCCTGCACTGTTGCATGCGACAACTTCATTTTAGATGGAGATAAAGCAAAACCAGTCAAAACAGAAGTTGATGAATTAGGCTGCAATCAAGATGCAGCAGACGGCTGTCCTGTTTCTGCAATAAAAATCGAGAAGAAAGAATAGATTAAAAATAATTCTAGATTGATTTCAAATGAAATAGAAGCTATAGGCTCTTATGAAACCCTCGATTTTCTGAAGAAAGATTTATATATAAGTTCTCGTC
>CAZSEK010000053.1:0-7113 GCA_964605945.1 uncultured Methanosarcinales archaeon | reverse complement strand
GTGTATTTTTTGATTATGATTTCGTTTGTTGTTGCGTCTCTTCCGCCTACGACAAGAAAATTATCTGATGAATAAAACCACCTGAATTTCTCAAACCATTCTTTTTTTATGGTAAGTTTTTGTTTTTTTTCTGCATTCTCTTTTTCTTTGTCAGTCTCGTGAACTTCAAGTGCTTTCTCTGCTTTTATAAGTTTGTCTTTTTGAGTTTCTATAGTTTTCTTTATGCCTGGAATCTTTTTCTTTAATTTTTTTGCCTTGTCGAAATAAACTCCTGCATTCTGCTCTATCGACTTATTTAAGCTTAATTTCAATTCCATAATAGGAATATGGTAGAATTATTTAAAAAGTTGATTATTGATTTGATGTTATAGGGCTATATTGTTTTAACATCGTGGAATATCATCAGAAACAACTGCTTTTGCTGCACATGTTTTTAATTTTCCGGCAGAACTTATCACAGGAACTATCTCTACGTGGAATTTTCCTGATCTTACATAATTTATATTATTTGATTTCAAATCTCCTACTTTTATTTTACTATTTTCAATGTCTTTTTCATCAATATTTAAATCAGGAGAAATAACTCTAAGTTTCAAGCCTTCAACATCAACCGACCCTGTATTTTTTAACATAACATTTATTTTTGTGTTTATAGTATCATAACAGAACACAGGATTGCCGTTTAATATCTGAACATCTAATTTAACATCATTGCAGTCTCCTGTATTTGCAACAACATCTTTCCCCCAGTTCATTATCATTGCACCTATGGATACAGCAAAAGCTATTAACAGAACTGTCGCTATAAGCGGAGAAATACCTCTTTTTCCTAGTCTCACCATATTATGAATTAAATGCTTGGATTTAAATAGGTTGCGATTGTAGAGTTTATTTTTTAATAGCATATCTCTAAATATTACTTAAATACGTTCTTTCTGATTTCGTAAAATAATATTGTTATTGAGTAAAAAATAATGTCTGCGCACAATTTTCCTAATAATATTGCTAAAGAAAAATTAGAAATCATTTTTGGAAATATAAAAAGAAAAAAAGGACTTACTAATAACACATCCATTATTTCTGCAGGAGTAAATTCAAAGAGTAAATTTCTAAAAACCTTGAGAATAAAATTTATTTTAAATTTTTTCTCTTTTTTATATTCATTAAATAATTCTCTAGTTATAATAAACACATAATACGAAAATATGCCTCCCCATGCACCAATATAAGCAACAATTATTGGATTTTTAATATAATAAATAGCTATGTTAGAAAATATTAATGTAAATGCTGTTGCAATTAAAAAAGCAGGCAAATATCTCCTAATCCATTCTAAACTTTTTTTATTCATAAGATATAATTTAATCTATTTTTCTTATCATCCTTAGATAGAAAACCTCGAAACCCCATTTTTTGTAAATTTCTTGTGCTTGATTATTAGAATTTACACTTAAAGTAATTAGTTTGCAATTTTTTTTGATAAACCATGCAAGTAACTCCTTCCATAATGCACCCGCTATACCTTTTCCTTGATATGTTTTTAAAACAGCAATGTCATTAAATTCTCCTGTTTTAGGTGGTTTGTATAAAGGATGTTTATCCTCTCTAATTTCACCAAAAATATAACCTACAATTTTATTTTTATCTTCCATCACCAGAAATATAGAATTTTTATGTTCAATATCTTTGATTAAGGCAATTCGAGTATTTTTTTTCAAAGGTGTTTTTTTATTTCTTAAAGATTTATATTTAGCAGGCAAATAACCTATACTGGCTTTCTCATAATCTTTAAAAACCAACATAATCTGTTCAACGTCATTTATTTTAGCTATTCTAATATTCATATTTTTATCTTAATTTCATTTATTTAAATAGGTTGCGGTGTTGCGTAAGAATTTCATTCTTTTCGTAAAATTTTCGATTTTTCATGCAAAAGGCTTATTAAGAACTTATTATTATTTTTAACATGGCTAAAAACGAAAATTCCGAAAACTTTATACAACGAAAACCAGAGTTTTCGAGCATAAAGTTTCCAACCGAAACATTTATATACCAAATGGTATCTATTGGTAGTATGAATAGCCAGATTAACATAAGATTGCCTGAAAAGATGCTTGTTTCAGCACAAAACTATGCAAATAAACACGGATTTAACAGCATACAAGAATTAATTAAAGAAACTATGAGAGAAAAAATATTCGAAGAAGAAACAATATCGAAAAAAGAAATTATGCTTGTTAAAAAATTAATTGAAGTTAGCGAGAAAAAACATCTCTACGGCACAGAAGAAGAGCTTTTCAAAAACTTGAAAAGAAAATAGATTATGGAATATATTCTCAAACCTTCACATTTCTTCTTGAAGCAGATTGATGGACTCAGTAATAATGCTAAAGAAATTGTTGAAAATAAATTAAAACTTCTTAAAATAAATCCCTTCCGTAATAAGAGAATACATGGATATAAATTATTTCTATTTAGAATTAGATTTGAAGATTATAGAAAAGAAAAACGAATCATTTATCTTGTTGACAAACCTTATGTGAAATTAATCTGTATTCTTGACAGAGATAAAGAATATAATGATTTAAAGAAATATTTGAAAGAGATATAATATTATCCCCACATCTTTAATGCATCTTCTTCAATAAAATGCAGATTGCCTGGAATAATCAAACAGTGCAATGCAGGACCGAAATCCTCTTGTAGAAGTTGTTTTGCTGTTCCATATTTTATTTTGAATTGACCACCGATTCTTGCGCATCCAATGCATAATGTGTCTTCTGTAAATATATTTTCTTTTCTTTTTTCCTCTAATTTTAACATGTAAGAAATAGCATCATTTATAGTCATGAATCTGTTTTCCTGAGGTCGTAAATCAAGAAGAATTAATGTGTGCATTCCTATTGATTTATTTAATTTCAAAACATCATAAGGTGTTTCTGGCTCAAAACCTTTGCTTGGAAATGGAATGCTTGTTGTTTTTCCATATTTGTATAATTCAAGTCCTACAACACCGACTGCATTTAATATTGATGCATTATGAATAAATTCACATTTGATGTTTTTTTCTTTTGCTCTTAATAACAAATCAGTATGTGTTGTTGCACCGAATATATCTCCCATAACTAAGAATGCAACATTGTGCTCTTTAGAATTATTCAATATTTCATCTGCTTTCTTTTCAACTAAATCTCTATCTGCTAAAATGATTTTTTTTCCATATAATTTTTCTAGCTCTTCGATTTTACAATGCAATATTGAAGTATAATATTCTAAATAAACATATTCGCATGATTTAATTGCTTCTAAACCTTTTAGAGTTATATCTTTCTCATCATTCAATCCTATTCCTATAAAGTATAATGTCATGATAATAGAAGTAAATAGGGTTTTAAAAATTTAATCAATATTAGAAATAAATATGTGTGCGATATGACTTACTTCATAGTTCTCTGCAAAATCAACAAGTCTTCTGTTGTCAGTTTCTTTCCTTTTTTCATTTTCTCTTGGACTTCCTGATCTTTTTGCTTTAAAATGTCATTATTAGTTCTGTCTACATCTTCTTTTAATTTGACATTATTCTCGCCAAGGACTTTTCTTAATTCATCTGCTCTTGCTGCTTTTTTATCATATTCATCAGCAACTGTATTCATCTCTGTTTTTATTTTATTTATCTCTTCGTCTAAAGCATCTTCTTTTGTTTTTAACTCATCAATTTCTTTTGATGATTCAACTAGTTGAACATGATGTTTTTGTGATTCTTTTGCTGTCTCTTTAACAATTAATTGAGCCATATTTTTCTGCTCTTTTAACTCTCTTAATTCTCTGAATAATCTGTCTAATTTATCATTTGCAGTATAGATGTTTTTTGCACCATCTGCTTTTTTCTTCATCTTAGAAAGAACTTTCATCAATTCTTTTTCTTTGTCAAATGACATTGCTTCTGTCTGTATCTTGAATTCAAGTTTTTTTATCTGGCTTAATAATTCCCTGACATTCTCAACACCTAATTTCTCTGTTGCTTTTCTTTTTTCTTCTTTTAATTTGTCAATTTCAGAGTCAATTTCAGAAATTCTCTTGTCCATTTCTTCTTTGGACATTTTTGATTCTTTTACAACATGAGTTAAGTTGTTTCTTTTCTCTTTTGCACTAATTGCATTTTTTATTCTTGCATGTATATCTGAAGATAATCCTTTTCTGTCCCTAAATAAACCTTCTTTCTTTCTGTCAAGAGAATTCATTTTCCCTCTTAAATCTCTTAATTCATTCTTTACTGTATTTAATTCAGAAAGTAATTTGTTTATCTCTAATTCATCTAGCATTTTTTGTTTTCCTCAAATATATTTACTAAAAAAATTATTTAAAAAAATATTCATCAGTGTTTATTATTTGGATAAAAAATATAATAAAAAAAGTAAAAAATTATCCGAACAATGCGCTTAGACCTGCTGCGGATGCTTCTTCAGCTGCTTTTTCTTCTTTCTTATCGTCTTTCTTTGCTTCTGCTTTGTGTTCTGCTGGTGCTGCTGCGGCTGGTGCTGCGACAAATGCTGCATTCTTTACTGCTTCGTCTATATTGACTCCTTCTAATGCGGCCATCAATTGTCTTAATTTTCCTTCGTCTGTTTTGACTCCTGCTGCCTCTAAGACTTTCTTTACTGATGCTTCTTCTACTTTTTGTCCTGCTTTGTGTAAAAGCATTGCGGCATATACATATTCCATTTTTGACCTCCTAAAAACATGAATTGTTTTTTATTTTTTCTTTTTTCTTTTTTTGTGTTTTATTTTTTATGAATTGATTTTGATATCTAAATAAAAAAATTATTGAGCTGTTTTTTTCTCGACTTCATCATTAATTGCCATTGATTCTTTTGCTGCTTTCTGTATTAATAGTTCGATAGTGTCTTTGCTCATATATCTTACATCGATTGCAAGATTCATTGCTTCTCTTATTGATGTCTGCAATTTATCCATGAATTTTGCTTCATCTATGTCAAGAACATCGCTTGTTAAAATGTCTCCATTTTCATAAACAGCCACTACATTCAAACCGATTTCCATTGGCTCGATTCCTAATCTTAAAAGCAATGAAGATAATGCTGGTTTGATAACATCTCCTTTCTTTGCAACATGTGCGTCTTCTTTAATTTCTACTTTTCCTGCAACAATTCCTGCCTTTATTTTTAATCCGCCAAGTTCTCCAATTATTGGACCTGGTGCAAAAGGTGTTGGACCTGCTGGGATAGTAATATCTTTGGGTGTTACCTGTCCTGCTTTAATTGCTGCTGCTGATTTGCTCTTCTTGATTATTTTGAATAATCTAAATGGATTTTCTTTTGTGAAAAGCAATGCAGGCATACCTACAATGTGGTCATTTAATTTTATTATATCTTTTTTGTTTGATTCTGTTAAAGCTGCCTTGATGACTGCTTTTTTAGCCATTCTCATCTCAACATCTTTTCTTAATTTCTTATTCATCTTCTGCAATTGTTTTGCTGGAAGATTTTCAAGATTAAGAACTGCAATGATAGGATATTTATCTATAAGTGCTTTCATTTCAGCGACTGCTTTTTTCTTGGCATCGGAAATGTGCGGTTTGTATTCTGCTTTCATTTTTGTGTTGGAGTTTTTAGTTTTAGGTTTTTTTTGTGTCATTTTATACCTCCAACTTGATTGCTTTGCCCATAGTTGTCTTTAGATATATATTCTTTAAGTTGTTTCTTTCTTTTGGCAAGTGATGTATTAACTGATCATATAACAAGACTAAATTGTCTGCTATTTGTTCATCAGCCATATCTTCTTTTGCAATCATTACTTGTATTAGTGGTTTTGATCTTGCAAGGATTCTTATTGTTTTTTGCAATTTATCGTACAAGGGTTTCAAATTTGATTTAGGCATAAAAACGCATCCTGCTTTTGGATTAGGCATTTTATTTTTAGGTCCTAGAACTCTACCGAATGTTGCTGCTATTTTAGTCATTATGTTTGATTGTGCAATGAAATAATCATAAGTTTTAGCAAGTTTTTTTATTTTTTTCTTATCTTTTGCATATTCTTCAAATTGATATGCTGATATGGCTATATCACATGTGTTTTTAGCTTCATCGACCATATCTGCATCAACAAATGCTGCGATTTTTTTCTTCTTACCAATTGAATGAGGCAAAATTACAAAAAAATCTATCTGATGATCTGGTTTTTTGAAATCTAAATCCTGCAGATTAATTACAACATCCACAGACTGTGTAAATTTCTTTTTTTCTGAGTTTTTTCTTAACTCTTTTACAAATTCAAGTGCATCCTTTTTATTCATTTTTCCCTCCTACATAAAGTAGTGAACATCCAGCTTGACAATTTCTGACCTTAATCAGTCCTCGCCCAGAATAGCCTGAATGTCTATTGGGTATATAGAAAGGAAATAAATAATGATTTATAAATGTGATTGTTTTTGGTTTTCAAGAATTAATTTTGCTTCTGCTTCCTCTAATGAAGACGTTCTTGTTTGTTTTAAAATTTCTTGTTGGTATTCTTTAGTCAATTGGGTAATTATTCCGTGGTTAATATTTTCAAATAAATATCTTATTCCATTTCTATCCACATCCTCTTCTTTTAATTTTAAATTAGATACACTTTTTATTGCAAGTTTTGCCAAAAGTTCAGAATCAGGAACAATGTTTGAAGGAAATTCACAATAAAGAACAGACTCAAATTCTTTTAAATTAGTTATTCTAATATAGTTTTCATTATGTGTATGTTCTCTCTCCATTAACATATTTTTAATTTTTTCTAAATTTTCTTTAGAATTCAATAAACTCAAAACAATTATTTTTCCTTCAACAAAATCACCTTCAGAAAAAGTTGTTAATGTTGGAGCATTACCCCTACTAGAACTTTTTCTCGCATATTCAACTTTAAAAGGAGACATAAATTTAATTTTTTTAATTATTAATGGATTCAACTCATCACCAATATCTTCGACTAAAGAACCATACCCAAAAATACAAATGTTATTTGAATCAGCTTGCTCTTCTTTGCGCATACACAAAATATATTGTTTTTAAATATAAATCTTTTGAAAAACGGATGTGGGACAAAAATAATTAATCTTTTACT
>CAZSEK010000052.1:0-7209 GCA_964605945.1 uncultured Methanosarcinales archaeon | reverse complement strand
CTAAGCTGGCTTACACGTTAATGCTGTGGGCTTCAGCCCACAGTAGTTTACTTTTCCTCTCTTTTTATCACTCATTTATCAAAACACAATATTTATATATTAGTATATCTTTTAGTATACTGATATTAGATGCAAAAACAAGAAATAACCCCAAAATCTTGCAATTTATGCGGATGTAATTCTGATGAGACAGCAATATTCTCGACGACATATGCAAAAGGCACTCTAAATATATGTCTTGAATGTTTAGCTCAAGGTGTTGTTGAAATAACAAAGCAACTTAAACAAGATATGGCTGTTCCTGCAAAACAAGAGTTTGAAGTACCTTATACAGAAATGCAGAAATTGCCTCCTGAATTCTTTGAAATTAAAGACGAAGTATATGGATTTCCATGCGAGAAATGCGGCAGCGTTATGTTTTCAGATGCTTTCCCTGCTCAATGCGGCTGTGGTCATTTAAATGCAGAGAATGTTTTACAGAATTTGAAATAAATTTTCTTCTTTTTTCAGTATTGTCGTCAATTCACTTTATTTTTAGCGCAGCCTTTCGCTCATTTGATTAGTAATTATATACGACGATTCATATTGCAATTTTCTCGTCGTCTTAATGTATTGATTGAATATCGCTCACTTATGGTGGCGCTAAAAATTATGAACAAATAACTTTTCTCACTTCACTATGCTCGTTCCAAAATATTTTGGTTACCCAAAACATTTATAAATAAACATTTATTTCTTTAATAAACCAATGAGTAATGAAGCCGTTAAGGCTGAATGAGGTATTAAAGAATTCTAAACTTATAATACCAAGGAGGAATAAAATGACAGACAATAAAGGATATGATATTGTTGAGATGGCCAGAAAATCAGGCAAAATAAAGAAAGGAACAAATGAAGCAACAAAATTGCTAGAAAGAGGAACTGCAAAAGCAGTCATATATGCATCAGACGTTAACCCAAAGGAAATCGTTATGCACATTCCGTTATTAGCAAAAGAAAAAGGAATTCCATGCTTTGAAGTGCCAAGCAAAGAAGAATTAGGAGCAGCAGCAGGTTTAACAAAAGGAACAGCAGCAGTTGCAATATTAGATGCAGGCGATGCAAAAGCAATGCTTAAAGAAGAATAATTAAGAGGCAAAAATGGCAAAACCAGATATGAAAAGAGCTCAACAATCAGCACCAAAAACTCAAACAGCAGAAGCAAAAGGTTCTGTTAATTTTACATTTGCAGTTCCTGCAAAAGTTGAAGAAATTGTTGGAAAAACAGGATCAAGAGGAGAAGCACTTCAAGTAAGATGCAAAATTCTTGACGGCAGAGACAAGAACAAATCAATGAGAAGAAATGTTCGAGGACCTGTTCAGTTAGGAGATATCTTGATGTTGAGAGAAACAGAAATCGAAGCAAGACCATTAAACAAGGTCGGCAGAGGAAATCAATAATTTTTTTATTTAAAATTTATTATATTAATAATTTGTTGCCTGTTTTGTTTGACGCGCTCGTCATCGATTGTTTAATAACTTTCGAGAAATGAGCTTCCGCGGCAATAACCTATATGAAGGGTAAAGCTCGCAAGGCGTCAAAGTCACAGCCGGCAACAATATAACTAAGGTGAAAAAATGAAATGCTCATTTTGTAATAATGAAATAGCTAAAGGCACAGGTACAATGTATGTTAAAGTATCAGGACAAATATTGTATTTTTGCTCAATGAAATGTGAAAAGAACTTATTAAAATTAAAAAGAATACCTAGAGAACAGAAATGGACTAGTGTTAAAGCAGCAGAAGCAAAACAAAGACAGGAATCTAAAGAAAAAGCAGAAACAATGAAAGAAAAGAAAGCAAAAAAGTAAGTGATTCAAATGGCCAAATCAAAACCAAAAAAGCCAGAACAAAAATCTGCTCAAAAACCACAAGATATGAAGCCTCAATCGAAATTAGAGCGTTCACTAATCTTAATAAAACCTGATGGCGTCCAAAGAGGATTAGTAGGAAGGATTATGCAGAGATTTGAGGATGTTGGCTTCAAAATTGTTGGAGCAAAGATGGTTTGGATTGATGATGATTTTGGAAAAAAACATTATTTTGATTTAGCTGAAAGAAAAGGTCCTGCTGTTTTGAAACGAATGTTGAACTTCATGACTGTTGGTCCTGTAATGGCTATCTGTCTTGAAGGCATTGATGCTGTAGAAAATATAAGAAAAATGGTTGGTTCAACAGAACCAAAATCTGCATTGCCAGGAACTATAAGAGGAGATTTTGCTCATCACTCTTATACCTATACAGACAACAAAAATGGAGCAATAAGAAATTTAATACATGCATCAGGAAATTCTGAAGAAGCAAAATATGAAGTTGCATTGTGGTTCAGACAAGATGAATTACATTCATATAAAACTGTTCATGAAATACATACTTTTTAATTTAATTTTATAATTATAATACAACAAACAAAAATAACAATTAACAAAAAATATGGAGGTTTTGGAAACTTGAGTTTCCAATAAAAGACTATGGGCGAAAAGATGGTTGAAAAGGTTACTAGAATTATGAATAAACCTGAGCAGATAAGAAATATTGCAACATGTGCGCATATTGATCACGGAAAGACTACTTTCTCAGACAATTTATTATTTGGAGCAGGTATGATGTCACAAGAACTTGCAGGTAAAGCATGTCTTCTTGATTTTCATGAAGATGAGCAGACAAGAGGAATTACAATAGATGCAGCAAATGTATCTATGGTTCACGAAGTTGATGGTAAAGAATTCTTAATCAATCTTATAGATACTCCAGGACATGTTGATTTTGGAGGAGATGTTACAAGAGCAATGAGAGCAGTTGACGGATGTATTGTTTTATGCTGTGCTGTTGAAGGAATCATGCCTCAGACAGAAACTGTTTTGAAACAAGCATTAAAAGAAAGAGTAAAACCAATATTATTCATAAACAAAGTTGACAGATTAATTAAAGAAGTAAAATTGACTCCTGAAGTCATGCAAGAAAGATTTATGAAAATAATCAATCATGTAAATAAATTAATCATAGATATTTCTCCAGATATGGGTCCAAAATGGCAAGTAAATGTTTTAGATGGAAGTGTTTGTTTTGGTTCAGCATTTCATAATTGGGCATTATCTGTTCCATATATGAAGAAAAAGGGAATTGCATTCAAAGATATAATTGATGCTTATGAAAGTGATAACTGGAAAGAACTTAAAAATAAAGCACCGTTGCATGAAGTAATTTTAGATGTAGTTATTAAGCATCATCCAAATCCAATTACAGCACAAGTATATAGAATTCCAAAAATCTGGCATGGAGACATAGAAAGTCCATTCGGGCAATCATTATTGCATGCAGATCCTAAGGGACCATTAGCATTTTGTATTACGAAAATTGTTATTGATCCGCAAGCAGGAGAAATTGCAGCAGGAAGAATGTTTGGTGGAACAATGAGAAAAGGAGAAATTGTTCATCTTAATAAAGCAAAATCTGATGTAAGAATTCAACAAGTATATATTTATAATGGTGCAAAAAAAGAAATTGTAGATAATGTTCCAGTAGGAAACATAATAGGTGTTTCAGGATTGAAAGGAGCTTATCCTGGAGAGACAGTAACAATAGGAGAGCAGGATCCTTTTGAACAAATTACACATATTTTCGAACCAGTTATGACAAAAGCAATTGAAGCAAAAAAACCTTCAGATTTGCCAAAGTTAGTTGAAGTTTTGATTCAGGTTTCAAAAGAAGATCCAAGTATAGTAATAGAAATAAATCAAGAAACAGGAGAACATCTTATGTCAGGTATGGGAGAACTTCATCTTGAAATTATGGAAAACAGAATTAAAACAGAAAAAGGTGTTGAGATTTCATCCTCACCTCCAATTGTTGTATATAGAGAAACAATAACTAAAAATTCAGGAGCACCATTCGAAGGAAAATCTCCAAACAAGCACAATAAATTCTATTTTACTGTAGAACCATTATCTGAAGAATTTAAAACAGCAATCAAATCAGGAGCAATCCAATCTGGAAGAATTAAAAAAAATGTTCAGGATTTATGGAAAGCACTTGAAGAAACAGGAATGGATTCAAAAGAGTCAAGAAAAGTCAGAGATATTTTCAATGGAAGTATGCTTGTTGATGGAACAAGAGGTATTGTTCATATAGGAGAAGTTATCGAAATGATCATGGATACATTCGAAGATGTTATGATGAAAGGACCATTGGCAAAAGAACCTTGCATAGGAGTCAAAGTAACTCTTGATGATGTAAAACTTCACGAAGATGCAATCCACAGAGGGCCTGCACAAGTATATCCTGCTGTAAGAGAGGGTATAAGGGGAGCGATGATGCAGGCAAGACCATCGATGTTTGAACCTGTCCAAGTGCTTCAGTTTGAAGCACCTGTCGAATTTATGGGAGAATTAAGCAAATTAATTAACAGCAAGAGAGGACAGTTAATTGATATGCAGCAGGAAGGAGCTCAGATTGTTGTTAAAGGAAAACTTCCTGTAGGAGAGATGTTCGGGCTTTCATCTGATTTGAGAAGTGCAACAGAAGGAAGAGGAAACTTCTTTGTTACAGACCAGACATTCGAAAAACTTCCAGAAGAACTTCAGCCTAAAATAGTAGGACAGATCAGAGCAAGAAAAGGCATGAAAGGCGGAGAAGAAGAAAACGCATCTTAATTAAATTTTTGCTAAAAATTTAATAAAAAGCAATCAAGGACAACACAAGGTTGTCCGAATTTTTTTAATTTTTTATTCTATTTTATTTTTTAATTTTAGTTTTTGTGCTTCTTTATGACTTCAAAATAGAAATCTTTATAAATATGTTCTCTGATAAATATAAAATAATACTAAATTATATTAAATAAGAACGTGAGGGAAGGTGTGAATATGGAAAATAAAAATTCTGAAGGCATAAGCCAACAAGGCAATGTGCAGTCAGCAGCTCAGCCAGCACCACAGTCAGGAATGGATTTCTCAAAGACAACAATAATTGTTTTGGTTGTTTTGACATTATTGATATCTACTCTTGGTACATGGACTGTTTTAGAGCAACTAAGCAATGCACAAGTGTCTCAAAAAGGACCTGAAGCAACATCAGGAGAAGTTAAGCTGAATATTGTGGCTCCGGATCCAACTATTGGAGCAACAGGACACGTTACATTAAATATACTAAAATAGTGCTTATTGAACTAACTTTTTTATATTTAAACAAACAAATAACACTTAAAAAAATCAAAACAAAAAATTAAATTTAAAAACCAAAGGTGCTTGAAAATCATAAATTTTCGGTATCTTCAAATTTAAACAAAATTCGAAGGTGAAAAAATGGATATAACAAACAAAACATTGGCAATGTTTCTGGTTGCCGCAATTGTAATTTCATTGGCAGGAACAATAATAAGTTTGAATCAGCTTAATAAGATGACAGGTTATGCAGTTTCAGCATCAACAGGAACAGCAAGAGTTAATGTAAGTTCAACAACATCAATAACATTTACAACAAATACAATTGATTTTGGAAATGGTTCAATCAATGTAGCCTATAATAACTGTACAATGTATGCTAATGCAACAAATGGCACTATAGATAATTGGAAATCTGCAGGATGCACTGATTTCTCAACAGCTCTTCCAGCACCTTTTACTCTTGAAAACAACGGAAACCCGGATGTGTCTGTAAATTTAAATTCAAGTACAGATGCAGCAGGATTTTTAGGAGGATCAACAATTACTCCTGTATTCCAGTATGCTGTTTTTAATGCGGAATCAGGTTCATGCGGTGCAGCAATTACACCAACAACATGGGCAGATGTAAATGCAACAGCATTAGGAACATTAGTATGTTCTGATTTTAATGCACTTGATTCAAATGATACATTAAAAATAGCTGTAAGAATAGTTATTCCTTTAGATGCAAGTGGTATAAAGACAGCAACATTCACAGCAACAGCAACAGGATAATTCCTTTATAGGGTAATATCAATTCAAAATGAAAAAAATTTCTTTTTTATTTCTTTTTTATTTCTTTTCTTTGTTTTTTTTAGTATCTATTATTTTCTTGATTTCTTCAAATTTAGTTTATGCTGTAGGAGTTTCTGGACCAAACTATGAACAAAGAATACTTGAGTTTGAACCTAACGGAGAAGTTTCATTTTCTTTTGGATTAGTTGATGCTGAAAAAATCCATGCTGTTGTTGAAGGAGATTTTAAAGAATATGCCACAATCATAGATGATGCTCCTGATTCAGGACCAAGAACAGTTACATTAAATATAAATTTTCCGTCAGAATATGCTCCTGGAAAATACATACTTTATTTCAGGGCAAATGAGATGCCATTAACTCAGAATGCTATGGGTGCATTGGCTTCAATTAGATTAAGAATACCCATTAATGTTTTTTATCCAGGTAAATTCCCTGAGATTTCTTTCAAAGTAGATGATTTGAATGTGAATGAAACAACAGATGCCACCCTTACTGTGACTAATTTTGGTTTACAAGATATTGTTACAGCTCAAGGAATAATTGATGTTTTTGACGAACAGAATAATAAGCTAACAACAATATATACAAATTTTGATACAATTAAAGCAAAAGAAACAAAAGACCTTGTGGCAAAATTTGATTCGTCTAAATTTGGAGAAAACGGGTTAAGCAAAGGAGTTTATCATGCAACAGCCCAACTACATTACGACAATTCTGTATTGAATGATACAAAAACAGCATCATTTAGAATAGGAACTCTTAATATGGAAGTCATCGACTGGACAAAAGAAGTTTATTTTGATGCAGTTAATAAATTTGAAATAACAATAGAAAGCGACTGGTCAGGAAAAATAGAGGATGTTTATGCAAAAATTATAACTTCTGATGGTAAAGTACTTAAAACTCCTAATGTTGATGCCGAAAATTTCCAAAAAGCCAAATTAGAAACTTATTGGGATACAAAAGGGTTGCCTACAGGAGAGCAAGAAGTAACAATAGAGTTATTTTATGGTGGAAAAACAACTTCCAAAATAGTTAAGGTAAATATAATTGAAGGAATTCCTCCAGTTATAGAAAAACCCTCCAAGTCTTTTGAATTAAATACAACTATGATTTTGATAGGAGTAATAGTTGTTTTATTAATATTAGTAGTATTGAATATGTTTTTGCTTTTCAAAAGAAATAATAATAATGGAAATAATAATAATGG
>CAZSEK010000051.1:0-7376 GCA_964605945.1 uncultured Methanosarcinales archaeon | reverse complement strand
TAATACTATTAATATTGGAGTAGAACAAGAATAAGTTGGATCATAGAGTTTTTTTATTTCTGAATCACAACCACCAATTGGTTTATAGCTTAAAACTACAATTGTTCCTTTTGAAACAATAGAGCATTCTTTTTTATTTTTCGAAACAAAATCGCTACATTCTGTTTCTTTTCCTTTTTTACAATAATATTGATTTACAGATATAAAATTGTTACGCATAAAGGTTGTGCATTCCTGATTTGTTGTATCATACTCTGTTATTAAATTATTATCATCAAATTTAAAATTACAGTTTAAAGACATATCCTCTTCTATAGTGCATGAATCATCCAAACATGCGTAAACTTTTAATTCTTTTTCATAACAACTTAATTCAGGAGTCTCAGACAGGACACCACAAATTTCTTTATCATTCAAACAAGCCCATTGTGTAGCAGATACTTTAGAAAAGGGTTCTTTGACGAAATAATTTCTTCCACTAACAAACGTTCCATATTCGCTGTATTTGTTATAATCTTCACAAGTTTTAACTTTTGCCGCAGTAGTACTATCACACATGAAATTTCTCTGGTCGCAGTTAAGGGTACATTCATTTGTCACAGCATCTAAAACACACGTTGCTTGTATTGCATATCTTGGCGGTGTTTGTGATTTACATTGAGTCAAAACTTTTGAATACATATTATCAGAAGGTATTTGTGATGTTAAAAGTGTTCCATCTTTTTCACCTGAACAAACATTATTTGCACTAATAGGACATGTAGATTTTTTATCCTTTGAATCTTGTGCTAATGCTTCTTCTGTAGCTAATTTGACAAATACGTTTGTTGAAATGATGCCTGTAGGATTTGTAGTTCTTTCTCCAACCAATACATCAAAAAAATTTCCTTTTACTCTTTTGCAATCTCCATCATTTAATTCAAAACTTCCTTTCGTTACAATAATTTCTGATGTGAATGATTTACAAGATACAACTCCCTCATCTTTTTTATTAATGTCTTTGTCTTGTTCCGTGATAGAACTTGGAAAAATATGCGGACTTTGCTTATAAAGACATAAACATGCATCTTCTTTGCATTTAGATGGACGATATATTTTTTCATCTGAATCTTTTCCACATTCCCAATAACTTGGGCTGCCTGAACCAAAATAAAAAATTTGATAATTATCCGCAAGATATACATTAAATTGCTTTGAATCATAAGGTAGCATGACTTGAGATTCAGATTCCATAAGGGAATGCAAAGCAACAAGAGAAGATTTACTATTTTTATCTTGGGAAGGAGAAATTATTCCCCACAACATATATACTAAACCAGTAACTAAAAGAATCATAGCTACAGAAACAAGCAAAGTAATTAAAAACTCAGGAGTTATTGTGCTTGCGCCTTTTTTGTTATTTATTTTATTCATTGTGTTCTTATTGAAGTGTTTTTAATTTTTAATTATTTATTTTACCAAAGAATTGCTTTTTCAGAGTATATTGAAATATTATGATTGAGGTTGATTTGTTTCTTGATTATTTTCTGGTTCTTGTGCCTGTTCTTTTTCATCTAAAGATATGCAGCAAAATTTCAATAAAGGACTATCTTTTGGAGGACAGCCAAATGCGTTTTCAAATTTTTGCTCTGAAGAGAGACATGTTTCTTTGCACTCCCCCATACCTATAACCCCTGAACAAGCAAATTTTGAATCTACAACTTTGTTTGTATTTTTGAAAAATTTATTATAAACATATATTGACATCCCGGCAAGCAACAATAAAAGCAATATTACTACCATGACTTCGACAAAAGCCATTCCTTTTTTGTTCTTATTGAAGTGTTTCATGTTAAATTATAAAATAGATTTAATTAATTTTTATGTTTTATACTTTTAAATTAAAATTAATTAAATAGTACATCCTCCATTAATGTCCTTATATTCACTGCATGTATATATTTGTTCTGGTTGTTTTATTTTATTAAAACACTCTGTTTCTCCTGTTCTTGAACACTTTATGCATTCAACATCTTCTCTAAAAACAGATCTATCATCATAACAATCAGTTTGTTCCAAACAAACGTTTTCTCCATAAGAACAAAAAGTGCTTTTACCAACAGTAACTATATTAACTGAAGGAGAAAATTGCTGTCCACCATTACCGACTTTATCATAAGCTATAAAAGAGACAATCACCTGACCTTTATATCCCGCACCTAATTTGATGGCACCACTATTTATTAAAATGTCATTATTAACTTCTAAACTTGCTTGATTTTGATTCATAGGTAATTCAGTAAAATAATTAGTTCCAGTAGAAGGCATAGATATTTTGTATTTTAGTTTATCGCATGCAGTACCTAAGTTGTTTTGAACAGTATCCATACAATGGATATTTAAAATGTGTTTATCTTTAAAATCAGTATTGATTGATGTTGTTGTTATTTCGATTATTGGTCCCTTTGTATCTTTATTGTTACAGCAGTAATAGTCTCCACCACAAAACTCTTTTGCTGAATAATATTTATCTCCCTTAAGATTAAAAACTCCTCCTTTAGATAAAAGAACATATTGATCATATGTGCATTCGCATTTAAAATCAGAATTAAATGTAAATGGAGTATCTCCTAAAGAAAATGTTTTGCAAATAGAACTGCTTGGTTTATTCGAACAATAAACGCATTTATCTATGCAAATCAAATTTGCATCACAAACTTTATTCGCATCACATCTAGTTCCTTCCTTTTTGTCTTTGCAAAGTCCTGTTCCTGAAGGTGTTGTTCCTGTTGTTTCATCTTCATCTCCAGAATCTGTTTCTGTAGCATCATAAGAAAGACAACAATGCTCGTCTTTCCCGCAGTCTGCATTATAATTTTCATATTCAGAATATGCATCACATGATGCCTTGCACTGCCCTTCACAATTCGGATTTGTTGCTTTAAACATGCTTGCAAAAGATGTCCCCATCATAGGAGCAAAAGCAATAACCAAAAAAAGAGATAAAGCACCAATTATTACTACAGACCAAACCATTTCAATTGCTTTTTTATTTTTGTTGAATCGCATTTTAGTTAAAAACCTATTGAATTATTTAATCTTATAAACATAATAAAAATTAAAAGAAAAAATCATTTAACTGTTATATGGGTGAACAGCATGTTTTTGTATTATCTGAACAAGTTCCGTCCGATATCACTTTATCTTGCGTACATTCTGAAGATATTTTACAAATTCCGCCTTTTGCAATACAGTCTGTTCCTGTGCTTACATTTGTTGCCCTGCTAATAACCAATATTGCCAAAATAACTAATATCAACAAACCAATCGCTGCTATGATTATAACATTCATGCTTAACTCTGCTCCTTTTTTGTTCATTTTGAACCTCCTTTGTTTTTTAAACATAATATAATACTATAATACAATCCTATAAGAGGATATATATAAAGTTTTTGATGGGTTTAATAAGAAATATCACTTTAACTTACAACAACAGTTATCCAGTTGTCTTTATTGAAAGAATAAGCGTCTTTTGACAAACTTTCTTCACCAGAGCATTCTTCTTTTGGACACATTACTCTAGGATATATTCTATACTCTCCTTTTTTATCAAATGTGTATTTAGAGGAAGTAATGCAATTTGCTGTTTCACCAGGCAAGGGACTGCATACCGTTGTGCTTTCCAGCCAAGATTCTTCCTTACATTCCGCATCCTTATTACAACTTAATCCTATTTTTGGTCTTGCATATAGGCTTCTGACATCTGAACCTGTATTTTTAACAATGACTTTGAAATCCATTGCGACTCCAATAAGACAATTATATGTGTATGCTTTATCTTTGTTTTTTTCACATGTTTTTCCATTTAAAGAATATTGTGTTATATCTTCGGATATATCTATTGATTGAGCAATAAAACCATACGCATTTTCTTGTGTCAATTCAGAATCCGAATATGTTTTCAAAAATCCATCTGTAACTGATTTAAATGAATTAATTGCATTTTGTCTTAAATTTTTATTTAATGCAAAGATTAGAAGAGCTAAAACAAGAAACGCAATAACCCACTTCATTATTTCTTTCAGTCCTTCGTTTCCTTTTTTATCCATTTTTCACAATTAATGTTTTAATACGTGGTTTTGATTTATCAAAAGCGCATGTTTAACCTATTAATCTATTGTTAATAATATAATCCCAAATACCTTTTATCAAAAATAACATAACTAAAAGCAACAGAATTGCAACAATCCAATTGACAACAGTCATTTGAAATCCTTTTTTACCTGTGTGTTTTTTCATTTTGTATTTTGACTATTTGTGTATATAAATGTTGTTGTTTATTTATGTGTGTGTTTTCTATTTTCTATCTTGTTTGTTTTATTTGTAAACTATGATGAGGATAAAGACTGTTGATCTACATCAATCATTTCACAGCCAATATTAGACAGTTCTTGTGCATTATATGGTGTTAATAATATGACTGAAATCCATTCAGGTTCTTCATAATTAAACATTGAATTATATCCTAAAATTGCGCCTCCAGCTGCCGCAGTAACTCCCGCACCAATTAACAACACCCAACCCACAGGACTCCAGGAAGTTACGGCTCCTGCTGTTGCTACTGTTCCTGCTGCAGACATAAGACCTAAAACAATTCCTGTTGTTCCTCCAACAGTTGCTGCTGTTCCTGCTAAAAAAGCAAGCCCTCCAACAGCACCCATTGTTGTTCTCTTTGTTTCCAAGAAATTTTGAATTTTTTCTTTTCCTGAAACATACACAAAAATAGTTGCATATTTCTGAGATGAATATAAATAATCATATTCAAGTATATCTTGTGTTCGTTGTTGAGAATCAGATAAAGGAGATTTAGACTCTGCATTAATATATGGACTAAAATATTCAACATACTTTGTTCTAGGAACATCTCCAGGATATTTTACCTTGATATTTTGAGTTGTAAGGTATTGTACAAATCCCTCTATATTTTTATCAGGTTCTTTGAATGTATATATAGAACAAATATGACAGAATGTTCCTTCTCCTTTGAAATATTTTCCATTGCCTTTATCCCACTCATACCAGCATTTGTGCATATCTTCTGCAATAACAGACTTGACTTTTTTTTCATCATTATTATTAAGCAAAATATCTTTTGTTGGACATTTTATGTCTGTAAAATATTCTCCTTTTGTAAAATCAACCATAACTGAATGTGCAGATATGCTGTTTTTACAATTTTGCACCTCCATTTTATCCCTATAAGAAATATAAAACATATATGTAAATGCACTAAAAACAAGTATTGAAACTAATATAACTATTGCAGTAACAATTATGGAAAATTCGGCTTTTTTATTTAATTTTTTCATAAGTTATCACACTAAGATGCTTGAATATCACAGAACTTAGAAATTTCTGTGGAAGGAACTACATAAACAAAATAATTATTATCTACACCAACAAGCTTGAATAAACGACGATCTTGCTTTGTAAAAACAACAAAATAATGTTTATTTGCTTGAAAAGATATTTTAGTTAAAGAATTTACTTCTAAGAATCTGTCCCAGGATATTTCTGAAAAACTTGTTTGATTAAAATAAGAATAATAAGAAACTTTGGTTTCTCCATCTATGTTGTTGGCCTTTAAGTATTCCATGAATCCTTCGTATGTGTTTTCTTCTATTGATTTATCAAATGTTATCTCAGAACAAATAAAACAAACATCATTATCTTTAAACATATTTGAATTGAAAACAGCTAATTTTCCCTCGCCAAATTGATAATAACATATTCTCATTTCTTCTGCAACAACCTGATTCACAATATAATCATTGACTTTTGAAAACTTAGTTGTTTCTTTTCCGTTATAATATATTTCAATAGGGTTCTGTTTCACCAAATCTTTACCCATTTCCACTTTTGTATCATAAATTGTAATGAATCTTTTCTTACAATCTATATTGAATGGGCTTATTTTACCTTCAAGAGGATTCACCATAAATTTTGTGTTTGCCTGTGCAGCCACACTAATTCTGCAAACCTCAATATCTGTTTTTTTTCCATATGCTAAAAATATTAAAACAATAAGTGCAAAAAGAATTATTGCTCCTACAACAAGCAAAATCATATTAACGCTTTCACCCAGTTGTCCTTTTCTATTTTTTAAATTTATTTTAGTTTTTAAATTCATTTTATATTAACTCACATATAATCATCATTATTTCATTACAGGCATTATAACATTTATAACAAGTAAAGCCAAAAGAACTATGAATGCGCCTATTACAAATAATATAACTGCAAGTTTTTCCCAAGATATGCTGGATTCATCCATACTCCTTCTCTAAAATCTATCTATATAAATTTTTCTATTAATAAATAGAATATAAACACCACAACAATTCTTCTGTTTAATTTATGTAATCACTATTTAATAGATAAAACAATAAGATTTATAAACAATTAATTGCTCTGAAAAATATGACTCAATCAGGCACAGATGCTGAAAGAAAAAAAGAAGAAACAAGTTTTGCAGATTCTATAGATGCAAAAATAAATAAATTTTGGGGGCCGATTTTTGAATTCGATTATTCTAAAGAGTTAGAACCTCAAAAGAAAAAATATGAACAAATGCTTATAAAAAAATATGGTAAAGAAATAATAAATGAATTTAAATTAAAAGAATCTCTTGTTGAGCTGTCCCCGGAAAAACTTGATGAGCACACAGATTTTTTATATTCAACAGGATTATATGAAGATGGTTCTCCTGAATACAATTATATTGGCAGAGAAATATTCCGAATGGCTGTCAAATATTTGAAAAACACTAAAATTCAGATTCCCGAGCCTGCTTCTTTGATTGACTTGGGTTCAGGTGATGGAAAACTTTTACTGGGATTTAAACAATTTCTTCCAGACATGCAATTTGTTGGTGTTGAGTCTGCCTGTGCCGCAGTCAAAAAAACACACGAATTATTCAAATTATATAATAAATGCATAAATGATTCTGTGAAATTAATTGAAAAAAATTATTGCAGTGTTGATTTTATTGAAAACATGGTTCAAAACCCCCCAACTTTTGCTTTTTTCTGCCGACCTTACTCTTATGATGCACCTTTATTGGTGATGCATGAATTTGCAGAAGCAGGAATAAAAATAATTGGAGGAAGACCAATAAATACTCATGAAGAAGCAAACAATCAAGAAACACTCAAGGTATTTTTATCCAGCGAAAATATTTATTTAAATCATAAAGGGATTAATTTTAAACTATTAAATTACAAAAGAACCAGCCCAACAAAAATGGTTGTTCTCGGAGAATATTCTATTATTTAATATGGTTGAATAAAATATAACTTAATTAATTAACTTATCAAACGAAATATTTATTAATTAA
>CAZSEK010000050.1:0-7397 GCA_964605945.1 uncultured Methanosarcinales archaeon | reverse complement strand
AGGTTCATAGAATATTACTTCAAAAAGACGTGCACCTATGACAACACTGAAAATAAGAAATATAAAATAAATATCTATTTTGTCTTCATTGAGTTTTAACTTTTTGTCGTGTTTTAAAAAATATTTCAGCATAAAATAAGCAAGTACAAAACCCAAAACATAGATTAAACCATAATATCTTACTGCAAATGGTCCTATTTGAAACAATATTGGATTGATGTTATTTATGAACATAAATCAATTATTGTGTGGATATTTATAAATTTTGAGATTAAATTTATTTTGCTCTTAATTAGACTTAATCATATGTAGTTATTAACAAGTGACAACAAAAACGAAAGATTTATAAATACGAAAATTAACACATATCTTATGTTGGGTGATAAATTAGAAGGTATTATGAAAGGAATAACAGGAAATGGTAAAAAACCTGAATCAAATAGTCAGCAAACTAACCCTTTGCAAGTTTCTCAAACTCCTCGTCCTTTAAAATTATCTCCTGAAGCCCAAATTTTAGAAAAAAAACTAATTCAATATCAAGAGGATGTACAAAAATATTTACTCACAGGAACAAATTATAGTGTCTTATTTCAATTCGGAGAATATAGTCAGCATAATGCATCAGAATTTCAAAAAAAGAATTTTATAGACTATGCGTTTATATCATATGCACTCAATATAATATATATGCCTATGAGAAATGAAGAAAAAGAATATTATAGAGAAAAAGCAAAATATATTGAAAGCATATTAAAAAATATAAATACTATTGGAAAAATTGTTGCTTCTGAAGGAGCTAATCGTAGTGATTTTGAAACAATTAGTGAAATTGCGCAAAAACTTTATGATAATGATATTCGATTATCTCCTCATTTTCAAGGATTTTCAATGAAATTAGATTTTTTAGCGCAAAAATTAACTAAAATCGCTCCCGAGATAGGAGATTATTTACAAGGTTTAGCTATGGCGCTTAAAATGCCTGATTCTTTACCTTTATTATTTTCAGAACTAGACATTTCAGGAAAATCTTTTGACATAACACAAAGAAAAAAACAAATTGAATTAGAAACAAAAACACAAGAAATACATGAGTATATTACCTTAGTTGAAAATATGTTCAAATAATCTAAATCAAATATTTCTTATCCAAAGGAGTGTAATCATCTGCAACATCAGTAAGTCTTGAAGATGTTGTTTTTTCAAAACCAATTACTTCAACTCTACATCCAAGTCCTTTAAGATATAATAATAAATCCGCGAAATCTCCGTCGCCTGAAACAAGGACAATTGTATCTACTTTAGAAGCCAATCTTATTGTGTCCATAGCAATTCCTACATCCCAGTCTCCTTTCTTATGTCCTCCTACAAAAACCTGTAAATCTTTCGATTTTACTTCATAACCAAGATTATGCAAAGCATCATAAAAATTTTGTTCTTCTCCAACATCTGCTTTTATTACATATGTGATTGCTCGTATTAATTTTCTGCCTGAAACTGCTGTTTTCAGTATTGCACCGAAATTAACTTTTCTTTTGTAAAGATTTCTTGCTGAATAATACATGTTCTGTACATCTACAAAAACTGCAACTCTCTGTTCTTTATGTTTTGTCATAGTATTTACCTCTGTTGATTTTAACATTTTATTTTATCTCCGTAATGCATTTGCATCTTTTTAATAGACTTGTATTTGCTAAGGATTTGTATCTTATCCTATTCGATAATTTGATATTTTTTGCATATGGGCAATTTGAAGCATGAACAACATTTGATTTTTTTGAAGAAAAATAATAAATCTTTTTCCTTCTGTCTTCTAAAATTATTTTTTTTGTTCCTTCAATTTGTTTTTCCTTAATTGGTTTTAATTCCTCTATAATTGGTTTGTTTTGCATGATTTTTTTTGCCAAACTTTGTTTCATTAATCCTTCAACATGCTCAGGACTTATTCTTAAATCAATTTTTTTAAAGAGAATATCGCATTTTTCGCAGAAATAAAGATAAAGATCATTTCCTTTAACATCAGAATGACATATCGGACATCCTCCTTTAATAATTTCTATTCGTTCATCATCTTTTCTGAATAATCCCACAATATATCAAGAACAAGGTTATTTATATGTTTTATTGTTTAATTGTTGTTAAATTAATTTATTGTTTGCAATATCCAAACGCACTATAAGCAGCAATAGCTCCATCATTGCAAGCTGTTATTACTTGTCGTAATGGTTTCTTAATAATATCTCCTGCTGCAAACAATCCTTTTATGTTTGTTTCCATTAGTTCATTTGCAAGAATATAGCCTGGTTTGTCTTTTTCTATGTTCAAATTATCAAGAAGTTTTGTATCAGGATAAGAGCCTATTTCAACAAAAATTCCATTAACATCAAGTGTTTCTTTGTCTGTTATTAATTTTGTTACTGTTTTTTCTCCCTGAACTTCTTTTGAATCTCGTTCTGTCAAAATTTCAATTTTTGAATTTGCGTTTATTATTTCTTGATTTTTTGGCTCTGCGATCATCTTTGCATCTTTTACAATAACATAGACTTTTGAGCAATGCTCTGCAAGCATCATTGCTGCTTTTGCTGCGCTGTCTCCTCCTCCGATAACAGCAACTGCTTTATTCTTGAAAAATGCTCCGTCGCAAGTTGCGCAATAGCTAACTCCTCTTCCTTGAAATTTATCTTCGCCCGGCACATTCAATTTTCTTCTTTTTGTTCCAATTGCATAAATAATTGATTTTGCATAAAAATGATTTGAGTCTGTTTTTACAATAAAAAGAGCTTCTGATTTTTCAATCTGCACTGCAGATTCATCCATAATTTCAACCTGCAAATATTCAAGATGTTCTCTCATCTTTTTTTGTAGTTCAAATCCTGAAATCTGTTTGAAACCAGGGTAATTATCGATTTCAGGAGCTTCATTAATATATCCACCGAATTGTTTGCTTATTAAAGCAACTTCCATATTGTATCTTTTAGCGTAAATTGCAGCAGTTATTCCTGCAGGACCTGCTCCTATAATTATTGTGTCATATGTTTTGTTTGTCATAATATGTCTAATTATGTTTTATTTATAAAGTTTAAGAAGTTGCTGAAAAAACAATCTAATTTAAAAACACCAATTTACTCCTAATATTATCTTGTGGGGGTTAATAAGATGTTAAAGACATTAGATTTAAAGTTCAAGAAAGGAAATGCATTATGGATAAGCTTATTCATAGTCATAGTTACAATTACATTAATTTCTATAATTATTTAATAACGCAGTTTTGTTATCTTTCAAAAGTGAAAACTTTATAAATACTGATTAATTTCTTATTTTATGGATATTTTAAAAACATACATAGGAAAATATGTACAATTAACTATTGATCCAAGTAAAATACCTGAAGAAAGTAAAAAGCTTGAGCAACAGTATTTAATAGGAAAAATTAATGCAGTAGATAAAACATTTGTTAACTTAAGTCCTTGTATCTATGTTCCTGCTTCAAAAGTTAGCAACGAATCTTCTTTAGAAGTATTACTAATGCGACTTAAATCAACAGATAGACTAGCACAAATAGGAAAAGGCACAAAAAAACCAGTCCCTATTTATACTATTTGTGATATTAAAGTTCTAAACTAATTTTTTAAATAATATATTTCTTTTTTTATCTTAAATTAACACAAAATATATAAATAACTATAAAGGACGTAAAATAACATAACGAAAATGAAAGCATACGACTTTAAGGAAACAGAACAAGAAATATTGAAGTATTGGGAAGATAATGATACTTATAAGAAGATTAAACATAAATCTCATGGAAAAAAGAAATTCTATTTCTTGCAAGGTCCTCCTTACACATCAGGAAGATTGCATTTAGGACAGACATGGAATCATGCATTAAAAGATATGACTTTAAGATATAAAAGAATGCAAGGATTTGATGTTTGGGACAGAGGAGGCTACGACATGCATGGCTTGCCTACTGAAAATAAAGTTCAGGCAAAATTTGATTTACATACAAAAAAAGACATCATAAATTTCGGATTAGAAAAATTTTCAAAAGAATGCTTTAAGTTTTCAGAAGGAAATGCAGAAATAATGTCACAAGATTTATGGAATCTAGGAATATGGATGAATAACGAACAAGCATATATGCCAATTCATAACTCATTTATGGAAGGAGAATGGTTCTTAATTAAAAAAGCACATGAAAAAAACAGATTGTACAAAGGAAAGAAAGTTATGACTTGGTGCAAATCATGTGAAACAGCACTTGCAAAACACGAATTAGAGTATAAAACAGTAAAAGATCTTTCTATATTTGTAAAATTCAAAGTTAAAAATAAAGATAATACTTATTTAATTATATGGACAACAACACCGTGGACAATTCCATTTAATCTTGCTGTAATGGTCAATCCAGACCTTGATTACTTAAAAGCAAAAGTTCATGTTGAAAAAGGAAAAACAGAAACTTGGATTGTTTCATCTGCACTATCTATTGCATTAATATCTGGAGTTGCAGGAAAGGAATTTGAAAAAATAGATGAGTTCAAAGGAGAAAAACTTCTAGGGCTTGAATATGAACATCCATTTAATGAAGATATAACACATTACAAAGACTTAAAGAAAAACCATAAAAACGTTCATACTATTATAATGTCAGAAGAATTTGTTGACACTTCAGCAGGTTCTGGTCTTGTTCATTGCGCTCCAGGATGTGGTCCGGAGGATTTTGAAGTAGGTAGAGCAAACGGAATACCTGCATTCAACGAAATAGATGGGCTTGGAATGTTTTCAGCTGAAATGGGACGATTTGCAGGAATGGTTGCAAAAGAACATGACGATTATTTCATAAATGTTTTAAGAGAAAAAAATGCAATTGTTGAAACCTCTTATGTTGAACACGAATATGCGCACTGCTGGAGATGTAAACAGCCTGTTGTTTTTAGAACAACAGAACAATGGTTCTTTAAAGTTGAAGATTTAAAAGAGAAGATGCTCGGTTTTAATAAAGATATAAATTGGTATCCTGAAACAGCAAAGAACGCATTTGATTCCTGGTTAAAGAACTTAAAAGATAATTCTATTACAAGACAAAGATTTTGGGGAACACCTGTTCCAATATGGCAGTGCGAAAATCCGAAATGCAACAAATACGAAGTTATAGGAAGCATTGCAGAATTAAAAGAAAAATCAATAGGAAATAAAGTTCCTGATAATTTGCATATTCCTTGGATAAATGCAGTAAAATTAAAATGTTCTTGTGGACATGAGATGAAAATAGAGGGAGATGTTCTTGACGTATGGATAGATGCAGGAACAACATCATGGAACTGTTTAGATTATCCTAATAATACTGAATTATTTGAAAAATATTATCCTGCTGACTATATTGTTGAAGGAAAAGACCAAATAAGAGGATGGTTTAATCTTTTGATGGTTGCATCAACACTTGCATTTGATAAACCTGCTTTCAAAAATGTAAGCATGCACGGGTTCATAACAGATGTTGAAGGAGAAAAAATGTCAAAATCTCTTGGAAACATAATAACTCCGGGAGAAGTTACAGAAAAAGTCGGTGCAGATGCATTAAGATATTATGTAACAGAAATAACTGCAGGAGATGACATGAATTTTTCATGGAAAGAAATTGAGTTAAAACACAGAAACTTAATGATTTTATGGAATTTACATAATTTTATCATTGATTTCAAATCAAATAATAATATTGAGCTGAAGAAAAATTTAAAGGATTTTAAATTAGACCAAGAAGAGAAATTCATATTGTCAAGATTACATTCAACAATGAAAAATGTAACAGAATCACTCGATAAATATCATTTTGACAGTGTAACTCATCATATTGAAGCATTATATCTTGATCTTTCAAGAACATACGTTCAATTAATAAGAGAAAAATCTGTCGTGGGAACAGATGAAGAAAAAAAAGCAATTCTTTACACGATGTATGAAGTATTATTAGGAATAATAAAAATGTTTTCTGTAATCTGCCCATTCATAACTGAAAAAATATATCTTAACATAAAAGAAGCATTTGAACTTGAAAAAGATTCAATACATGATTTTGAATGGCCAAAATATGATTCAGCACTTATTGATATTAAACTTGAGAAAAATGTTGTTTTAGCTCAGCAAGTTATGCAGTCTATTTTATCTTGCAGAGACAAGATGAATTTAGGAGTAAGATGGCCTTTATCTGAATGTATTGTTGATACTTCGGATAAAGAAATTATTGAAGCTGTTGAATTATTAAAAGAATTAATAATGCAGCAAACTAATGTTAAATTAATATCTATAAAGACTGTTGATGTTGAATTAAAAGTAAAACCTAATTTCAAAACATTAGGAAAAGATTTCGGCAATGAAACAAGCAGAATAATTGGAATAATAAATGAAAATGCCTCAGAGATTGCAAAACA
This sequence comes from uncultured Methanosarcinales archaeon, assembly GCA_964605945.1. Taxonomy (GTDB): domain Archaea; phylum Nanobdellota; class Nanobdellia; order Woesearchaeales; family UBA9642; genus UBA9642. Next base: position 969 of record CAZSEK010000050.1, on the reverse strand, counting down.
CGTAAAAAACAATAACTCATTTAAAATAGAAAATTTTGAAATAACTAATAATCATGTTATTATCGAAAGAATAGTTCCAGAAGGATATGAAATGGCTTCTATTACTGGTGGAGCATTGTATTTAGACAAGAAAATGACTCCTGAACTTGAAATAGAAGGATTTGCAAGAGAGGTAATAAGAAGAACGCAACAGTTAAGAAAAGATTCAGGATTAAATAGAAAAGACGTAATAGAATTATTTGTAGTTTCTGAATTGCATGATTTAAAGAAACATGAAAGAATAATTAAAGAAAAAACAGGTTCAAAGCATGTTTCATTTTCCACTGAAACAAAAGAAAGAAATTATCCTCATTCAGCAAAAGAAAAAATCAAAGGCAAAGAATTCGAGATTATGCTGAAGAAGATATAAATAAAATTATATTGTTTCTTTATTCTATGAATTAGAGTAGAATAACATTCCGATCTTATTTAGTATCAGATATTCTCTTGGATGCTATTTTAAAATAATTGTCGTCTATTTCTATACCAATAAATTTTCTATTTAATTTTTTTGCGACAACGCCCGTGGTTCCAGAACCCATAAATGGATCTAAAATTACATTTCCTTTTTTGCTTCCTAATAAAATTATTCTTTCTAATAATTCTTCAGGTTTCTCTGTTGGATGTATAGTTATGTGTCTTTTAGCGTTAATAATCCAAAGATTTCTCATTTGTTTTCCGCCATTCAACTCTTTTGCTTTTTTATAATCAAAATAATATTTTTTGTTTTTGCTAGCTAACCAAATCATTTCTGTCGAAGGGGCTAATCTATTTGGAGTCAATTGAGGTGGAGCGTTTGGTTTAAACCACACAATATCGTTGATTATCCAATAATCCATTTTTTTAAGTAAAAAACCAACAGATGGATGATTATGCAATGTGCCTGAAATCCATATAGTTCCGTCGTCTTTTAAAACACGCATACATTGT
>CAZSEK010000049.1:1404-7674 GCA_964605945.1 uncultured Methanosarcinales archaeon | reverse complement strand
TTATTTGTTGAGAATCTCTGCTCGTCAAAATAATTGGGGATTTTGAATGAATTTGCAGGAGGGGCAGATATTTGTTTTGCATCTCTAACAATTATCTCGAATTTATTTCCTTTAAGAGAGCCAAGACTTAATGGCTCTTGTGAAAATCCCACAAATTCTAATGATAGAAAATGTTTTTCTGTTTTTTGCTCGACATTCAGACTGCCTCTGTCTTTTTGGATAGAAATATATTGTGTTGTTATTGCATGCTTATCTTTGGTTCCTGCATATTTTATGTTATTCCTGTTTATTTTGAATCGTTTACTTATAAATTCGATAGCCTGTTCTGTATTGAGGTTTATTTTTTTTAATTTGTATATTGCATGTGGTCCTTTATCAACTAGTTTGAAGTTTGGAATCTCTTCAACAATAAAATTTTCAGGATTTTGTTTAATAATCATGATTTAAGAAAAAGAATAGATTATAAAAATGTGATTATTTAGGGAATGCGTAACTTAATGCTTGATCTAAAGAATTAAATTGAAGTCCACGAGAAGATGCTTGTGGTTTTCCCTCACTATATAATCTAAATGGTTTTGTTATATAGCCTAATATGTGTTTTTGTATTCCTTTAAATATATTCTCATCACAACTTCCTGTCACAGGTATTATTTTTACATTTTCATTTATTCTTTTTAAATTATCTACTAAATCAAAACCATTCATTTCAGGCATTTGCATATCAGTAATCACTAAATCTATATCTTTAGTATATTTCTTTAACCCTTCTGCACCATTACGTGCTTCAATAACATAATGACCCTGCATAGTCAGCATGCTGTTTAAAATAGACCTTATTGATTCTTCGTCATCAACTACGAGAATTTTTTTTTGATTTATGACATTAGTTAAATTTTGATTGTTCATTTTAATATACTAATATACTTTAATAACTAATTGTTTAACTTATTTATAAAGTTTTCGGTTTTGTAGTTATTTTAAAGGTGTAACAATCAAAGCAAAACCCTTTTAAAACAAAAGATTATCCTAGAATTGCGGGCGTGTAGCGCAGCCTGGATATCATGAAAGTTTTGCTTTTATGAACAGAGAGCGCGATGCACTCCTATTACTTTGGAGAAAGGCATAGGTCGGGGGTTCGAACAAGAGCAATCATGTTCTTCGAATGTCCTCCCACGCCCGTATTATTTCTACACGTACAACAACATCAATTTTGCAGTAATATTTTACGATAACTTAATAAATATTAGGTGTTAGAGCATAATATGAATATAGCGTTAATAACACTTATATTGTATTTTGCATTAATGCTTCTTGTTGCATGGTATTTTTCTAGAAAAGAAGCTTTAGAAACTTATTTTTTGAATAATAAAAAAACAAGCTTATGGCTTATGACTTTTTCAACAGCTGCAACAATTATTGGGGCAGGAGCAGTAGTTTCAGTAGTTTCAGAGACATATAATTCTGGCATTTCTTACGGTATTGTTTTACCAATATCTTTTGTTTTTGGTTTAATAATTTTAGGACTTATGGCTAAAAAAATAAAAGCTGTTGGGGATAAATATGAAGCTTATACACTTGTTGATTTTTTTCACAAAAGATTTGACTTAAAAAATAAGATCCTATCAGGAATAATCCAATTATTTTTATTAGTGGCATGGGTAGCAATACAAGCAATTGCTATAGCTTCTCTTGCATCTGTTTTAATTGGCGTTAATTATCAAATAGCCTTATTTTTAGCAGCAGCCGTAACGATATTATACACAACCATCGGAGGACTAAAGATAGATATAATAACAGACTTTATTCAATTTTGGATTATTTTTCTAATGTTTATAGTGATGGCATTTATAGGATATAATCAAGTTGGAGGAATTTCTAATTTATTATCAAATCTTCCTGTAGGACATTTAAACCCTTTTGCTTTTGGAGGTATTATTTGGGCTGTAGGAGGAATTTTACTTGCTGGATTTTTATATTTAGGAAATTCTTCCAGATGGCAATTAATTTTTTCTGCTGAAAATCAGGAAACAGCAAAAAAATCTTTCTTTTTAGCAATTCCTTTTGTTGTATTAATTGGAATTTTTGCATTATTTTTTGGTTTAGTTGCATCTGTTTTATTATCTGGAATTAAACAAGATACTGCGATTTTTTCTTTGATGTATAACATATTGCCTACTTGGTTAATTGGAGCTGGTTTTGCAGCTATACTTGCAGTAATAATGTCTTCAGTTGATAGTTTATTAATTGGAGGCTCAACAATAATTTATAGAGAAGTATTTAAAAGAAAAGAATTAAGCAATAAGAAAGAATTATTTTATGCTAGACTTATAACAGCATTATTTGGACTTCTTGGATTTTTTGTTGCATTTATGATTCCAAATATTGTTACACTAACTTTATTTGTGACTTATCTTGCAATTACTTTTGCTCCTCCAATTTTTGCAGGTCTTTATTCAAAGAAAACTTCTGCCAATGCAAGTTTTTATTCTCTTTTAATCCCTTTTTTAATTTTAGTAACATTATTTACAGTAATAGGAAAAAACATCTTTGTACTAACTGGTCTGTCGGGGATTTTAATAATTTTATTCTATGATAAGGTTTTTAAGAAATAAATTGTTTATAAGGCAGTATTTATGTTATTTTTTCAAGAACTTCATTAATTCATCAGGATAGTTATTTATTATGAGCTCTTTTGTAAGACCTAATTTCTTCCAATGTTTTTTCAATATTGCGTCGTCGCCAATTTCATGTATGAAATGTGCATCAGAGTTAACAATTAATTTCTTTTTATTTGCTTTGACGATATCAATCATTTTTTTAAATAATATTAGTTTTTCTTTATCTGCTTTTTTCAAATAAGCGAGGTTAAGTTCTAATAATACCCCATTATCTAATGTGGCTCTACAGACTTTTTCAAAATCAATATCTGGCCGTGAATTTGTTGGATGAGTAAATATCTTTACATAAGGATTCTTAAGAGCACTGATTACTGCTTCTGTATTTTTTTTAATTCCTAAATCTTTGTATGGACAAGCATAATGAACACCAAACATCAATACATCTAATTTTTTTTGTATTCGTGGTTCTAAATCCAATTCACTTTTGCCATTAATTAGATTTGCTTCACAACCCCAAAGTATTTTTAGGTCTTTGTATTTTGGAACTCTCTCCCCACCCATCCAAAAATGTATCCAGCTTGCAGAGCCAGGCATAGATGGACCATGGTCTGTGATTGCAATTATTTTCATTTTTTTCCGTCTTGCTTCATTAATAACTTCATAGAAAGAACCATATGCATGTCCACTGAATGTTGTGTGAATATGTAAATCGATTTTTAACATAATAAAAGAAGAAATAACTGATATAAAAATGTATTGGAATAAATTCTATGCCTATTTCAAAATTTGAAATTCCTCCCACGCCCGTTTATATTATTTTTTAAAAACTTTTGTTTAAATTCTAAGTTCTTTTAACAATTTATCTAATCCGAAAATCTTACGGAAAATCAACCGAAAAGTATTTATGCAGGTTATGATTTATACTGGAATTATAGTTAAAAAACGTTGGAGGATTGATAAAATGACGAGCCAAGCATTAGAACAAATGTTAGTAAATGAACTTGTTCCAAGAATGGGGCAAACAAAAACATATGTAACAATAGATGTGTATACAAATGGTGTAACACAAATGTACACAGGACCTATGAAACCATTAACACCATTTTTTCCAACAAGTACCGGATTCGGGATAAATCTACCAAAGATAGATGGAATCAAAGATTATCATGAAACATTTAAAATAGACAGATATGATAATCTATATGGAGGTCATTCTTCGATTACACCATTTGGCGGAAATAAATTTAGAATAAATCATAATGACTAAATTAAAATTAATTGGAAGTGGAAATGAGGGAAGAAGGAATTTCTTTATTTTAAGTAAAGAAGATTCTTTTTTTTCATCATTTCCTTTATTATTAATAGGTTGCGGTTTTAAAAGTATAGGTATTTATGAAGATTATCAAGAAGATAAACCCAACATAAACTTATTTAATAATAAGATTGAACACTTCCAAAATGAAGATTATGATATAGATTTAATCTACACTCAAGACAAACTTATCTTGATTGTTAGGACAGATGTGTCTAATAGAGAAAAACTATTGTTTGGAATAAAAAAGATTGCTGACTTTTAAGATGATTAAAATGTCTTCAGAGGAACTTCTTCAAGAATTTGAAACTCAATTTGTATTAATGAAGAAGGAGTTAGGTTTTAAATCAACCTTAGAGCAATTAGATGAAGTCTTTTATTTAAATGATTCTATCCTGCAAGCAGGTTTTATCAGTCCTAAGCTTTCTCGTATGATTTGTGGAAGAATAAGAGATAGTTTTGGTTTATGGATTCAACAATTACACGGATGGCTTGTTCCAAATCCTTATTCAATGATTGGTATTTCTGAGAGCCAAGCGTTTAATGATAAAGAAAAAGAGGAGATTACAGAAGTTATGAAAAAATTTATGGCTTTTACCTCTGAGAATGTTTTAATAGGTTTAACTAAGGATAAGAAAAAAGAAGCAGAATACATCGATAATGCATTAAAAATATGGAAGGAAAATGCATCAACACTAGTCTCTTATGCAGAGAAAGTAAACTCTTATTGGAAAAAACAAATAAATCATTAACTTTATATAGTTTAAACTACTTCTAAGTGATAATGAATTTGCAAACATTGATTTTGGAATCTGAAGAAGTACTTTTATCAGAATTTAATATAAAACCTGAAAAAAGCAAGTATGAACTTTACTCGGACGAGGATTGGGTTTCATTTCTTAAAAAAACCAATTCTCATCTTGACTCTCACGGCGTTTATTTTCCAAGAAATTTGTCTGCTCATCTTAAAGAAGATTCTGAATATTTACCCGTGAATTTATTGCATGAATATTTTGGTCATGGATTGTATTGTGAACATTCTCTAATTGGAAAAAATATTGTTTCATTAGATAGACGATTAGAATATATGGAAAGAAAAATTTTAGGTGTTAAAAATTTACCCGAACATCAACATATTCAAGTAAGTGTACCAACAGAGATTGCAGAAGAATATAACAGAAGGAAAAATAGTTTTTTATCTTATTTAAGATTCTTTGAACAAGAATATGAGGGCTTTGGTTATTGGCTTGAGCATTTTTTGTCAAAAGCAACAAAGCAGGAGTCATTATTCGAGAAAAAAATGGAAGAATTAGTCCATCCAGATTATAAAAAATTATTCGAACAATTTCTTAGTTTCTCAGAAGATAAAGGGGCATTTGCTTTAATTGCACAGTTAGGATTTCCAAAACACTATAATGATAATGCAATTGTAAATACATTAAAGAAAATTTATAAGGATAATTTTAATTCAATTAATTTAGCAATTATTTATGGTTCTCAAAAACCACATTCAGATATTGATTTATTTATTGTTTCTGATAAAATTCAATCAAGCTATAATCATTGGCTAGATGTTTATGTGAGAACTCCTGAAGAATTTAAGAATGATATGGCTAATTTTTCGATAGCAGTAACTGACCCAATTTTTACCGGTAAAATAATTATAGGTAATCCTAATTATCAAGAACAATTACAACAACAAATCCTTAATCAACCAATAACCCAAGAGGCAATTCAATATAATTTTCAAAAATCTAATGAACAAGAAAGGATTGCTTTAATGTATCCTGAAGATTCCAAAGAAAGAAAAATTGCTTTAAGTTATCAGCAAAGTTTTAGAAAAAATGCTGAAGAACTCCAGCAAGGACACAAAATGTTGACTTTACGATGAAATTATCAGATATAAATGATTTTGAAACATTGGAAGATTTGCTCATTTATGATGATCTTCCGACACAACAGCAAAGTGAAGCATTAATCCAAGTTTTTAATAAATTTTCATCAATTCCCATTAATAATTTACTTGATATTGGTTGTGGTTATGGTAGACATGCGATTGAAATCGCAAAAAGGAATTTTAATGTAACTGGAATTGATATTTCAAAAAAAGCAATTGAAATTGCAAGAAGAAAAACTTCTGCTGAATTTAAAGTTTCATATATTGTGGCAGATATAAGAACTTTTGTCAGTAATTCACTTTTTGATGTTGCGTATGCTCATAATTCTACAATGGCATACTTTATTGATGAAAATAATTTTGGTAAAACGCTGGAAAATGTTCATGATTTATTGCAAAGAAATAGTTTATTTGTTTTCGATTATTTTTATCCAACTAATCTT
>CAZSEK010000049.1:0-1394 GCA_964605945.1 uncultured Methanosarcinales archaeon | reverse complement strand
GGATGGCCTGAAAAAACAAAAGATCTAAAAGAATTTTATCCAACTAATCTTATTAGGAATGGTCAATATTCTAAAGAATTACATCAAAGAAAGATAAAAAATAATTTAGTTCTTGACAAGTTTTCTCAGCATGAAGTAGATACTAAAACTCAAATACATAAAGAAGAAAGTGTTTATATTTTTTCAGATGGAAAAGAGCAAAAAGGATTTAAAACAACAGAGATTCTTAAGTATTATGAACCCGATCAAATAAAAGATTTGTTAAATCAAAAAGGGTTTTCTGAGATTATTTTGTTTGATAGAAATACTTACTCTTTATTATCTAATGATACAACTGGAATTTATGTCGTTGCTAAAAAATAGTTTTCTTATCTGCCTCTTTTTGTAAAAGTCACTTTCACAACCTTTATAAAAAAGCATTATTTAGTTAAATTCAGGTGAGTTATGACTGGTTATTTTTATGAGATTGAATTTGTAGGAAGAGGTGGGCAGGGAGCCAAGACAGCAGCAGAGTTAGTTGGCAAGATTGCTCTTTCTAAAGGCAAACAGATACAATGTTTCCCTGATTATGGACCAGAAAGAAAAGGCGCTCCTGTAAGAGCATTCGCAAGAATTTCTGATGCTCCTATAAGAATATGTGGTGCGCAGTGTGAAACAGATGTTTTAGTTATAATTGATCCTACTTTATTATGTTTGAATGGAACATTATTCAATGCATCAACAGTCAAAACAATAATTATTAACACTTCAAAATCAATTGAACAGGTAAAACAAGAGTTAGGAAATCCAAAATTAGAAATACATGTTGTCGATGCAACAACAATTGCATTAGAAACAATGAAAATGAATATAACAAACAGCGCAATGCTTGGTGCTGTCGGAAAAATAACTAATTTATTTACACTTGAAGAAATAAAAGAAGAATTTAGAAAAGAATTCGAGAAAAAACTTAGTCAAGAAGGAATTAAAGCAAATTACACTGCAATTGAACGAGCATATAAAGAGGTTAAGTAAAAATTATTTATTAACTATTATTCTTCCTGTTTGTTGCTCGTTGCCTGCCTGTAATCTAGGAATATACAATCCTGATGCAACTTTCTGATATTGGTCATTAGTTAGATTCCATTTGAATGTTTTTTCTCCTGGGCTTACTTGACCTGAATATAATGATGCAACTTTCTGACCCTGCAGATTATAGATGTCTAGTTTAACATACTCCTGCTTGTCAAAACTGCCGTTTATCATAACATAGTCTTTTGCAGGCTGAGGATAGATATTTCTCAAAATTCTTCTTAAGTATTTTTGTTGTGCTACAGGACCTCCTGCTACACCCATAGGTGCAAGCGAATCTGCAATCGCTTCCATGTCTAAATCATTTTTTCCTATTTCTTTTA
>CAZSEK010000048.1:1391-7893 GCA_964605945.1 uncultured Methanosarcinales archaeon | reverse complement strand
TAAATGCAACACTCAATAGAATAATTTTGCTTGCAGATAAACAACTTAATATTAATACAACCTACATAATTAATTCTATTGAGATAGAACAAAAATATCCTTTTGAGGTTGAAGTAAGTCTCGATATATTTTATAAAATATCCGATAAAACAAACAGCTATGCTTCCTGGGATAAGCGCCAGAAAATAAACAAAACAATTTCTATAATAGGATTGACTGATCCTTTGCCCACAATCAAAACAAACGGAGTTTATATTACTGCAATAAAACAGACCAACCTTTGTGCTCATGATGAGGGATGCTGGAACATAGCTAATTTTACAGCATTTTATAATGCAAAAGAGTTCAAATATTTTAAAAATTCAACAAGCTATCTTTCAAGATTCTGGAATTCAGAAGAAAATTCAGACTGCTGCGGTATAGAAAGCATGGTCGATGCAGGTGAAGTCGATGATCTCGATATAAGTTATACTGACCATCAGTATTGGGAAGGAACAGAAGATATTTGTGATAATTTGCTTGTTTTTGATTCAATTAACCCAAATTTTAAATTAGATATAAAAACAGCCATAAGATATAATATAAAAGATTCAGGAAATTCGCTTTGTCCTTAATGTTATTTGTATTAATGTATCATTGTATCAGCACATTAATGTATCAACACACCAACATCGATACCAATGTAGAAACATATCAATATATACACTACTTTAAAATAATCAACAAAGTTTTTAATGTTTGTGGCAAGAATAGATTCATAATATCGTGTGAAGGGGAATGACAGAAGAAATTATTAAAACCCAAGTAGATGATTTGTTAGATTTACTTAAACATACCTCTAAAATTCCCCTATCTGAAGCTGCAAAAAAATTGAATGTTGCAATAGATGTCGTGCAGTCATGGGTCGATTTCTTGGTTGAAGAAAACATAATAGGAATAGAATATAGTTTTACAACTCCCTATATTTATTTGAACAAGCCTATTGAGTCAAAAAAATCAAAAGATAAGAATATTCCGGAAGAACAGCAGACAATAGAGTATTTCAAGAAAGAGTTTTGGGACAGGGCAAAAGGAAACAATATTCCTGAAGAAAAAATAGAGACTTTGTGGAAAAATCACATTTTACAGGCACTTGAACTTAAGAAAAAATATTTTTTGTTTGAAGCTCAAAGAAGAAAAATAAAAGACATTCCCGTCGCATGGGAAGAATATGAAAATAAAATATTATTTGCTTAAATTAAAAAGGATTTAGTTAAAATGGATTTAGATCAATTTTTGGAAAATGATATTCTGACTTTCTTAGATGGAAAAATGGAAAAGAAAGAAAGAAACCTCATAAATAGAGAGGAAGAATACGGACTTTACATGACAAGAGACTATCTAAAGGAACTTATTATTGCATTGGGTAATGATGAGTTGAGCAAAGCAAAAAAATTATTTGATGAACTAAAAGAAACATATAATAAGCTTCCTGAAAATACGCAGGAAAAGAAAAAAATATATTCTCTTTTAGAAGAGATGTTCGCTAAGATAAAAGATTATGTTGAACTGAAAGAAAAGCAAAGCATATTTTTTGATAATAAGGGAGTTGAATTAAAAAATAAATTTAACATGAATTCTATTGATGAAATGCTTGGGCAGAAAAAACCCGATGAATCAAAACTCCAAAATACAGACAAACAGATTATATTAAAAGATCAAAGACAGGTCAAAACAGAAAAACATCAATCAGCTGCTGTACTTTCAGAAACTGCAATTACTCAGGAAAAAATAGAATCAAAACATCTGGCAGAAAAAAATATTTCATATCTTATAAGTCAGATAAAAAAATTAATAGACGAACAGTATATTTTTGATGCAAAAAGAAAATTGGAACTTCTAAGAAAAGCATTCAACAAATACGAACAGGAATATTCTGATTTTTTTCTGAAGAATGAAGTCGATGAAAAAAATAAATCTGCAATAGAATCAGAACTTGTCAAGCTGGAATCAAGAGTTAATGCAATTGAGAAATACATTTCAATATCAAAAGAATCGTCAAAAAAAGAATCTCTTAAAGAATCTCGTATTAAAGAAGAAAATGTGAATGAAGATATGGAAAGAAAAGAAGCATTTGAACAACAAAAAAGAAATAAACTTGATCAGGAAAGACAAAGAAAACAAGAAGAATTCAGGAAAAAAGAAACCGAACGAAAAGAAGCATTTGAACAGCAAAAACGAGAAAGATTCAGTCAGGAAAAGGAGAAAAAAGACACAGAAGAAAAGAAAAAATTATTTGAATTATTGGATAAGAAAATAAAAGAAGAAAGAGAAAAACGCTTTTTGGCTGCGAAAAAAGAAACAGAAAAACAAAGATTGCTCGATAAAGAAAAACAAAGAGAGCAGCACAATCAAATACATTCAAGCTTAGCCAGCTATTCTTCATCTCACCGTTTATCTAATACTCTTCGTGAGCAGATATCTTTATTATATGAAGAAGGGATATATCACATTTATACAAAAAATTATCTGAAGGCTTCAGAATCTTTTGAAAAAATATTGGAATTAAAACCAAATAATAAAGCAGCAAAAATCAGGCTTTTGCAGTGCAAAGAAGTGATTGATAATGAGTAATTTTGCAAAACAAGACCAAGATCAGGAAGTGGAACACACAATTTTAGATAAGTATAAGATTGAAATAAATGACATCATAGTAGATATAACAGTTGTATGGTATGAAGACAAGCCTGTTCCGAATTATATTGTTTCATTGACAAATATAAGCGACACTACAAAAATAATACTTGAAAAAATCAGGCAGGAATTCATATCCAGAGTAGACAGCAAGCAAATAGAGGCTGCAGACAATACTGATTCAATTAAAGATAAATTTCAGGCAGAGATAAGAAAAATTATAAAAAAATATTTTCCTTCTGCAAACGAAGATACAACAAATATGCTTGTCAATTATATAATGCAGGAAAATCTGGGGCTTGGAAAAATAGAGATTTTGCTGAAGGACCCGTTCCTTGAAGAGATTGTAATTAACAATCATGAAGAGGCAGCATGGGTATATCATAAAAAACATGGATGGCTTGTAACAAATGTAAAACTTTTAACAGAATCAAAAATAAGGCATTATGCCACAATGATTGGGCGAGAGGTAGGAAAAGAAATAACCACTCTTTCCCCTCTTATGGATGCACATCTTTCAACAGGAGACAGAGTGAATGCAACGTTGAATCCTATATCAAGTAAAGGCAACACCATAACTATAAGAAAATTCTCTGCAGACCCTTGGACAATAACTAAATTCATAAAAGACAATACTATTTCAATAGAGGCTGCGGCTTTCATTTGGCTGGCTGTGCAGAATGAATTGTCAATGCTTGTTGCAGGAGGAACAGGATCAGGTAAAACATCCATGCTTAATGTTGTGAGCAATTTTTTCCCTTCTAATCAGAGGATAATTTCTATAGAAGATACAAGAGAGCTTGTTCTTCCAAATACTATTCACTGGGTTCCTATGGAGACAAGACTTCCAAACCCTGAAGGAAAAGGAGAAGTAACAATGCTTGATTTGCTTGTTAATGCATTAAGGATGAGACCTGACAGAATAATTGTAGGAGAAATAAGAAGGCAAAGAGAAGCGCAAGTTTTGCTGGAAGCAATGCATACAGGACATTCAGTATACGCAACTATACACGCAAATAATGCAGAAGAAGTAATAGTAAGATTGACAAATCCCCCTATAGACATACCAAAACCAATGATTTCTTCATTATCACTTATATTGGTTCAGTCGAGAAACAGAAGGACAGGAAAGAGAAGGACTCTTCAGCTCGCTGAAGTAACTCCTGCAGGAGATGCAAATGTTCTTATGCAGTTAAATGTTCATGATGATGTTTTGGAAAAGATAATCAATTCACAGACAGTAATGGAACGATTGAAATTATACACAGGACTGAATGAAGAAGAGCTCAATAATGATTTAAAACAAAAAATAAAAATATTGAAATGGCTTGTCAAGAAAAACATAGAGAATGTACATCAAATAGGTATGATTATGTCAAAGTATTACATGGGGAAATTAGTTTTGGATTGAGGCATACGAATTCAATACAAATATTTAATTATGCTTTTTTTAAAATAGTTTATTATTTTTAAGAGGTGTTAATGACTTTATCACAGACAATAGCGTCTAAATTTCCGAATTTGAAATATAAATTGAAAGGAGCAGGAATAGATAAAAAGCCGCATGTTTATATTAAAGAATGTTTATCAAATGCACTTGTTCTTTCTTTTTTAATGAGCATATTGTTTCTTTTGATGCTTTCAAAATTGATGAAAGATACTGCTGCTATTATTTTTTTATTATTACTGTTTTTTTTCATATTTTGTTTTATGTTGTTTTTTGTATTATTTAAGAAAGTGGATGTTGAAATACAAAAAAGAGCAAAAGAAATAGACAAGGATGTTTTATTTGCAGGAAGATTTCTGCTTGTAAAATTGAATTCAGGAAAACCTTTAATGAATTCTCTTACAGATGCATCCACCAGCTATGGTGTTGCAAGCAAATATTTTCAGGAAATAGTCAGGGAGATAGACCTTGGAACACCTATGGAAGAAGCTTTAGAAAAAGCATGTGCAACAACACCTTCAACAAAATTCAGGAAAATATTATTTCAGATAACAAACGCATTGAAGATTGGAGTGGATGTTTCAGTTTCATTAGAAGCTACACTTGAAGAAATAACTCAGGAACAGCTTGTAGAAATACAAAGATACGGCAAGAAATTAAATTCATTGACTATGTTTTACATGCTTCTTGCAGTTGTTGCGCCTTCATTAGGAATTACTTTATTCAGTGTAATTGCTTCAATGATTTCAATAAATATGAATTTTCAGACCTTTTTTGTCATATTATTTTTCCTGTTTTTAATGCAGATTATGTTCATATCATTATTCAGGTCAATAAGGCCAAATTTAAATTTATGAGGTAATACATAATGGCGTTGTACGCAAAAGAATTCGGAAAGGCATTTATTTTCAAGAAGATTAGACCAGGAATACGAAGCTTTTTTCTGAAAGCAGGCTATGAAGATGTGCCTTATCATTTTTTTGGCTGGCTTTTTTATGTAACATTAGCAATAACTTATATTGCATACTTATTTTTTGTCTATCCTGAATTATCGTCTATGACACCTTTATCTGTCCTTGCATTGACATTTGTTGCGTGGTTTGTTATTCAAATAACACTTATAACTTTAGCAATAGTCTATCTTTATTTTAGTTTGATTATAAAAATATATCAAAGAACAAAAGAGCTTGAAAAAATACTTCCTGATTATCTTCAGTTAGTTTCTGCAAATCTTAAGGGAGGAATGTCTTTTGAGAAATCTTTATGGTCAGCAATCAAACCAGAGTTTGGAATAATTGCAAAAGAAATAACTATGGTTTCAAAGAAAGTCATGACAGGCAACGACCTTGTAGAAGCACTTGAAGAATTTACAGAAAAATATGATTCTCCTCTTTTGAAAAGATCATTTGATTTGATAATCGGTGAGGTAGATTCAGGAGGAAAAATTACCAACATAGTCGATAGAGTCATAGAAAATTTAAGAAAAACCAAAGCACTGAAAGAAGAGATGGCTGCAGCAACATTGACTTACATGATATTTATAGGCGCGATTGTTATAATAATAGCTCCGGGCCTGTTTGCACTTTCTTACCAGCTTCTAAATATTATGGTTGGTTTTGCAAGCAAACTTTCAAACTTAAATACAAATGCACTGCCTATTAATTTTTCATCAGTTTCATTGGATACAAATAATTTTAAGATGTTTTCTGTTTCAGCAATAGCCCTTACATCATTATTTTCATCCATGATAATCTCAATAATAGAAAAAGGAGACATCAAAGGAGGAATAAAATACATTCCTATGTTTTTAATATCCTCTTTGTTTTTTTATTTCCTTTTCATGCTTATTTTAGGGGCAGTTTTCAAAGGACTTATAGTTATATGATGAAATAATAACTATGTAATAACTATATAAATTAAAAACCCACAGACTAAAAACAATAAAACTTTATAAATAAGGATGACAGATAATAATTAAATATTTAATAATCAAGATATAATACTAAATATATATACACTTAGGATATAAAATCAAAATATAATAAACAAAAGGTGAGACAATGAGAAAATTAAACCATAATCATCATAGAATGATAATCACTGTCGTGATTTTTTTGACAGTTGTATTTAGTTTGTTTTTTGGAACAAAAATATACGATGTTTTTCAAAATTCAAACACAATAAATTTGTTTATATTCAGCATGGGTTTTCTTAATTCAGTTCTGTTGATAATTGTTTTGGCATTTTTAATAAAATTAGACGAAGATATGCACAGACACCATACTAAAAAATAATAAATATATAATGAAATAATATTAAACAAAATAATTAAACAAAATAATTAAACAAAATAATTAAACAAAATAATTAAACAAAATAATT
>CAZSEK010000048.1:0-1291 GCA_964605945.1 uncultured Methanosarcinales archaeon | reverse complement strand
AAACAAACAAGTCTATTGGTATAAATACATCAACTAAAAATATATAATCAAAAACAACACAATATAAAAAGAGGCAAAATGAAATTGAGAGTTAATAAAAAAGCACAAGCTGCACTGGAATTCTTGATGACTTATGGCTGGGCAATAATGGTTGTCATGGTTATGGTTGCTGCATTGGCATATTATGGTGTGCTAAACCCAACAAAATATCTTCCAGACAGATGCTCGTTTGGAGTTCAGTTGAATTGTGAAGACCACGTTCTAAGAGTTTCTCCTGAAGCAAATCAAGGTTATGCTGAATTTGCATTGCTGAATGCAATGGGAAGTAAAATAAAAATAGAATATTCAGAGATTGAAGTTTCTGGAGTTAAAATAAACTGCACTACATATTCAGATAAAACCTATGACCAATCAAAAACAGAATTTGATGATCAGAGCAGAATGTTTTTCAAATGTTATGAAACAGGAGCAGCTAAAAATCCCGGATTTATTGCTGAAGAAAAAGTAAAAATAAACGTCAATATAAATTACATTAAAGACATATATTCAAAACCATTATATGGAGAGATCTACGGAACTCCTCAATAAACAATAAATATAATTAAACAAAAACTAAAATTAAACAATACACGTAAGCAAATAACAAATACAATTAAACAAATAATGAAGGTGGACAAATGAAATCAACTATTAATAAAAAAGCACAAGCAGCACTAGAATTCCTGACAACATACGGCTGGGCAATTTTAGTTGTAATGGTTGCAATAAGCGCACTGGCATATTTTGGAGTATTAAATCCAAGTAAATCATTGCCAGGAAGATGTTTATTTGGAAATGGATTAAGCTGCAATGACCAGCAGCTAAATGAATCTGTTGTCAAAATAAGTCTGCAGAATGGTTTGGGGACAACCCTACACTCAGTTTATGCAAATATGACTGATCCTGTAGGAACTTGCGTTCCTTCTTCAATTGCAACTGTTAGTGCTGATTCTAATGTGAGGTTCAATTGCACAATAACAAGCTCAACTAATTATTTTACTAAAGGAGATAAAGGAAAAGCAAAAATTACAATAACTTTCAAAAAAGTTCAGAATGGATATAATCAAGTATCTTTAGGAGAAGTTTACGACACGATACAATAGTGTATAAACTGAATAAAAATTAAAACAAAAAATTAAAACAAAAGAAAAATAAATCAATTCAAATTCAAAATAAACTAATTTAAATCAAATGAACAAAAACAATAAAGCACAAGCAGCACTAGAATTCCTGACAACATACGGCTGGGCAA
>CAZSEK010000047.1:0-8006 GCA_964605945.1 uncultured Methanosarcinales archaeon | reverse complement strand
AACAATAAGCACAGACATGATTGTTGGATTTCCTGAAGAAACAGAAAAAGATTTTAATGAGTCATTGAATTTATTAAAAAAAATAAAACCAAATGTCTTGAATCTTTCGAGATTCTGGTTAAGAAAAGGAACTTCTGCTGAAAACTTAACTCAAATTCACGGAAATATATCTAAAATAAGATCACAAAAAATGAAAAAAGAGTTCAATAAAGCACTTCTTGAATACAACAAGACATTCATAGGAAGGACAAGAGTTATTTTAATAGATGAAATAAGTAGGATAAATGGAAGGAATACACTTGATAAACATTCTCAACTAATAGGAAGAGATGAATCCTATCTTCAGGTTATTCTTGAGCACAATCCAGACATAAAACTTAGTTCTTTTGTTAAGGTAAAAATAGTTTCTTCAGGGCAGTATGATTTAAGAGCAAAATTGCTTTAAAATTATTAGAATTATCCCGAACATCATACATCTTCATACAAACCAAAAACTTTAAAAACAAGGCTTCATTATGTTCTTTATAGGGGGTTTTTAAATAAACACCTTAATTTTCAACTATAAACATCTTATGATGTAATCAGGGGGTTCATATAATGAAAGAAAGAGTTACTTTAACTATAGAGAAAAATATTCTTGAAAAAATTGATGAAAAAATCGATAGAACAAAAGTTAAGAACAGAAGTCATGCTGTTGAGCTTTTGCTAATAAAAGCACTCTCATCTAATAGACCAAGAAAAGCAATTATTCTTGCAGGAGGAAGAGGAAACAGGCTAGGAAGTATTGTTGAAACAACACCCAAGCCCTTGATATTAGTCAAAGGAAAACCTCTTTTGCAATGGAATATAGAGTTATTAAAAATGCATGGTATTAAAGAAATAATGATCTCTGTCGGTTATATGGCAGATAAAATCAAAGAATATTTCGGTGATGGTTCTAAATTTGGTGTCAAAATCTATTACACTCAAGACGAGTTTCCTTTAGGAACAGCAGGACCTATTAAAAAAGTAAAAGAGTTTGTTACAGAAACAACGATTGTTTGCAATGCAGATGAGTTGAAAGACATTGATTTAGATGAAATGTATGAATATCACAAAGATAATCAGGGATTATGCACTATTGCACTAACAACAGTTGATGATCCTTCTGCATTTGGTGTTGCATTATTAAACGGAGATAAAATTGTTACATTCATAGAAAAACCCTCCAGAGAAAATGCACCTTCAAATTTAATTAATGCAGGTCTGTATTTTTTAGAGCCTGAATTGATAAAATACATTCCAGATGGATTTTCTTTAATAGAACAGGATGTTTTTCCAAAACTTGCAAAAGAAGACAAACTTTTTGGTTATCATTTTTCAGGTCAGTGGCTTCCTACTGATACTCCGGAAAAATTGGAAATTGCAAAAGAGGAATGGGAAGGAATATAGAGTTAAAAAATAAATACATACAGTATTATTTTTCTTTTTTTCATCAACTTTAAATATCACTTCTTTTTAATCATATAAGGTGAGTTATGGGAGTATTCAAAGCATACGATATCAGAGGCATTTATGGTTCTGAAATAACAGAAGAATTTGCATATAAATTAGGCAAAGCGTTAATTATTTATTTTAAAAATAAAAAAATTTCCATTAATGGTGTTGTTGTGGGTTATGATTCCAGAATATCAAACCTTAAATTATTTTCTGCACTTTCTAAATCATTTATTGAGGAAGGAATAGATGTTGTACATACCGGACTTGTGAGCAGACCAATGCTGAACTGGATTGCATTTTCTAAAAAATATGATTTGGGAATAGTTATTTCTGCTTCGCACAATCCAAAAGAATATAATGGATTTAAATTTTTATTAAAGGGGAATCCTTTTTCTTATGAGGATGGTTTAGATGAAATCAAAAAAATAATGAATGAAAACAGCGATATAAACAAAATTAAATTTGAAAAATCAATAAAAGAATCAAAAATAAAAAAAACTCTGAAAACTCTAAAAAATAAATTTTCAAAATCAAAGCAAGGAAAAATAATATCAAAAGATTATATTGATGAATATATAGATTTTCTTTCATCTTATCTTTCAAAAGAGTTTTTAATAAAATCAAAAAAAGAAAAAACACCCATCAAGATAGTTGCAGATGCATGTAATGGTTCAGCAGGAGAAATAATAAAGAAATTTTTTGAAAAAAATGAAATAGACGGCAAAATACTTTTTGCAGAGCCTGACGGAACATTTCCCTGCCACAACCCAAATCCTCTCGACAATAATGCGTTGGTTGTTTTGTCGAGAACTGTTGTTTCTGAAAAAGCAAAATTTGGTTTTATTGTTGATCCTGATGCAGACAGGATAAGATTTGTCGATGAAAAAGGAAAAATAATTGATAATGGATATTCTGCAAGTTTAGTTGTAAAATATTTATTGAATTTAAAAGAAAATAAAAATAAAAATTCTGCAATAGTTCATGATTTAATTGCAAGAAAAATTCTTTCAGAAACAATTTCAAGAAATAAAGGAATAGATATTATTTCCCGAGTAGGATTCGCATCAATAACAAAAAATATGAAAGAAAATAATGCTTTTTTTGGATGCGAAAGCTCAGGGCATTGTTCATTTAAAGATTTTAATTATTTGGATTCTGCAATGATGATGCTTGTTAATTTTTTAAATACATTATATTCGAAAGAAAATTATTCTAAAACATTGTCTTCAATTGTAAAACCTTTGAATAAATATATTGATTTAGGAGAAATTAATTTTCATCTCGACGAGAAAACAGACAAAAAACAACTTATGGAAACTATTTTTAATTATTTCAAAAAAGAAAAATCAAATAAAAAATCAAAACTGAATATAAAGAAAATAATGACTCTCGATGGAATTTCTGTTTATTTCAAAAATTCTTGGATGAATGTCCGTCCCAGCAATACAGAACCTTTGCTAAGATTAAGAGCAGAAGGAAAAAATATAAAAGATCTTGAAAAAATAAAAAAATTAGTTGATAAATTGATTAAATAATATTTTCATTTTTCGAATCGAAAACTATATATATTCATTATCTTCTTCAATTATATGAAGAAAAAACCGATTTGGATTGCAGTTACAGGAATCGATGGTGTTGGTAAAACAACAATTTGTAACTATGTTTTAAAACTTCTAAAGCGCAAAGGAAAGAAAGCAGAATTTATGAAAATACCTTATTTTGATTGGGTGAGAGATATGTTGAAAATTTCAGGTCATAATTCTCCTGATAAAGATTGTTATACTGATGCTCTTATTTTTGCGACAGCGCATAGAATTGAAGATTATGTTATTAAAGATTTTTTAAAAAATACAGATTTTCTGGTTACACAAAGATGTTGGTTGGATAACATTCCCTATAGAAAAGTTCAAGGATTTTCACAAAAAGAAATATTTCAATTATTAAAACCGGAAAGATTTGCAAAACCAAACATTATTTTTTTCTTGAGAGGTAATTATGCTACAGCATATAATCGAATAAAAAATTCCAACGGAGATAAATATGAACAGAAAAAACTGATGAAATTACACGAACAAGAATTTAAAAAAATATTTATTAAAATTAAAAAGAATAAATTTCAAATAAGATTTCCTAATACAAAAATAATTAATTTAGATTCTAATGTATCGTTAGAAAAATTAAAACTTTCGGTAGAAACTCAATTAAATAAACTAAAAATACTTTGATTATTGTTCAGGTCCATAGCACTTTCTATATATTCTTATTATTTCTTCATCTGTCAGCATAGAAATAAAATCACAAAATTTTCTTAAATCTGATTGTTTAGTTTTAAACTCCATTTCTATTTCTGGAACTAAATTAGGGTAATCTGCTTTAATTTCTTCGTACCGTTCTGGCCACAACTTACTTAATCCTCTTATATATCTTCTTCCTTCTTCACTTTTCAAATTAACTTTTTTAGATTTATGTACTTCTGGGAGAATTATTTTTTCTTTAACTATCTCTAAGATTTCTTCCATATTTGAAGAAGATTTTAAATTTTCTCCTCTCTCAACACGAGGTCTATTTTCACTTATAAAATCGATAATATATTGCGTATATCTATTGGATCCTACTAAACTTTTTTCAAAATCCTGATTAGGTAAATATATTGCAAATAATTCTTTTAATTTATTAACATCTAATATTTTTGCTCTTAGTGCATCGTCTAAATCATGCAACGAAAATGCCAAATTATCTGCAAATTTGAGTATCTGACTTTCATATGTTTTGTGGGTGTTGTTTACTGAAAATAATTCTTCTCCTCCTTTTAGCGAATAATTACATTCTTTCAAAGGGTTCTGATGTTTTGTTCTTTTTACAAACTCGTTGAAACTAATTTCACTAATTTTTTCAGTTTTCCAATGATTTGTATGATTGATTATACCATATATTGTCTGTGCAGTTATTTGTTTTGCTTCAAATAGGCATAGAAGCCTAAAACTTTGTTTGCTATGTACGAATATTTTTGTGTCGTCTTCATTAATGTAAAATTCTTTTTGTAATTGGGTTTTATCAAACTCATTTTTTAATCTTTCAACTACAGGTATTTTTGTTAAATGGATATTTGTTAACTCTTTAATTGTCCTTGCAGATTCAATTTGTCCATATTTCTCTCTTAATGTTTTAAATTTAGTGTTGTTTTCTTTTTCTAATATATCTACATCAGTATAACAAAAATGTTCAAGACAAATTTTATCTAATTCATTTTCTCCTGCATGACCAAAAGCAGTGTGACCTATGTCATGTCCTTGTGCCATTGCTCTAACTAAATCCGAATTTAGAGATAATCCTCTAGCCAGATCCTCAGCTAAAGTAACTACTATGTTTGTGTGAGATGCTCTTGTAAGTAATTGAATGTCACTTGGAGAAATAAATACTTGTGTCTTCCCACTTAATTTAGAAAAATATTTTGAATAGGTTATTAAATCATAATCAATTTGAAATGGCGTTCTAAATGATTTATTTTTTAGAGAATATCCTGAAAAATCTATTGATTTGATTTGATCTTTAGCAACCCAACTATATTGTGCAAATCGAGATTTTGCAGCATTATCATTTAAGTTTCTTTCTCTTTCATCTATATATTTTAAATATTCTGCTGGATTTTCAATATCCAATATTGAATATTTTGTCATGATAAGAAATAGTTACCTGTATTTATAAATCTTTCGTTTTTATAACTACTAATAAGTGATACCTTTATTCTTCCCAGACCAATGCATCATGTTTAGAGAATAACTTGGCCATTTTCAGATGAATCATCTGATGATGATTTGGGCACAATAAAACATACTGATGCAAATCTCGCTTATTGAATGCCTGCAAGATTTTATGATGAGATTCTTTTTTATTGTCTAAGCAATGTATTTCAATCAAGGGCTTGAAACCACAGATAAAACATTCATCATTTAGAATTTCTTTTATTTTTTTATCTGTTGTTTTTGAATATGTTGAAGATTTTTTTACATAATATTTTCTTGAACAGTTATCTGAGCAGAATTTCTGCGTTTTCATTTTCTTGACGAGAATTTTTCCACAGTGCAGGCATTTTCTTTTTGCCAGATCAAAATTTGCAAATAATTTGACTGCATTTGACCATGAACCGAATCTGTCTGCATATGCTGTTACAGAAGGATAGTTGTCTTTTTTCGCTGCTTTTGCAAGATTCTCTTCTGTAGGTACTCTTTTTATTTTATTCATTAATTTCTTGAAATAGAATTCTAATTGTTCTTTAGTGTATTTTCGCTTATGCATAAAAATCAACCCCGACTAAATGTTATTCAAAATTAGCAAATATATAAAGTTTGTTAAAAATTACTTTTTCCAATTAACTTTAACATCATCTGTTCTTTCATAAGGCCGTATTGCAGAATTTTTTATTGATGTTTTATTTCCTGCATTAAACATTTTTATTCCTAGTACTCCAATCATACCTGCATTATCGACGAGAAATTGAAATTCTGGTATAAATAATTTTGCATTTCTTTCTTTGCACATTATTTCTGACATTTCTTTTAATCGTGAATTGCAGGCAACTCCTCCGCCTAAAAGCAATTCTGTTTTTTCGCAATGAGCCATTGCTCTCTCAGAAACTTCTAAAAGCATTGCAAAAATAGTTTCCTGAACAGAATAGCATAAATCTTCTTTGTCTTCGTGTGTTTTTGCATTCTGAATTTTTTGTTTTAGATTTGTTAGCATTCCTGAAAACGAAACATCCATTCCTTTTACTGAGTAAGGCAATTCAATATATTTTGCATTTCTTGCTTTTGCTTTTTTTGCCATTTCATCAATTTTTGGTCCTGCAGGAAAACCCAATCCTAATTCTCGACCAAAATTATCCAAGAAATTTCCTATACCTATATCTAATGTTTCACCAAATATCCGGTATTTTCCGCCGTCATAAGCTATGATTTGTGTGTTTGCTCCTGATGCATATAATAGCACAGAATCTTTTGCTTTTTCTAAACATCCTATTTCAAGATGAGCAACGCAATGATTTACTCCAATCAAGGGCTTGTTTAATTGCAATGATAACGATCTTGCAGCATTTGCTCCAATTCTTAATGCATGCCCCATTCCTGGTCCCTGCGAGAAAGCAATTAAGTCAATATCTTTTATGCTTGTATTTTTTAATGCTTCTTGTAATATTCTGTCAAAACATTCAACATGATGTTCAGATAGTTGTACAGGAATTATTCCTCCTTTTTCTGTTTTATACATATCTCTAACATTAGTTAAAACATTAAATTTTTCTGTTTTTTTATTGTATTCAACAACACTCGCTCCAAATGTATGTGCTGTTGATTCTATAGCCAAGCATATCATAATAATAGAGAAATATGGGTGTTTATATATTTAATTAAATAAAAAAGAAAAATAAAAAAATTAAGGTATGTTTATTTTTACCAAATAAGATTCTGTTGTGAATAATGAAGATGTTATCTTAACATTAGCCACTTTTAATCCTGTTGGAACATCATACACTATTTTTCCTTTTTTGACTATTCCCGGATTTAATTGCGTAAATACTAAAGCAGAACCCTCTGGTTTAAGGTAGATTGCTGCAATTGTTGATGCGGAAAATTCTCTACTCTGGTCATCAATTAATTTAATATATGAGTCAGAAAGATATTTTGCCGATTTTCCTGTGTTTTCTACTTCAACATCTAATATTACAAATATGCCGTTTGCTTTTTCGCCAAAAAAATTGTCACCGATTGTTTGTCCAATTTCTGTAGTTGTTGAAACACCAATAATTTTCCAAGTGAAATCTCCTGCAACAAGACTATCTCCTAGACCATATGTTTTAGTATTTTGCGTTGGAGTTATTGCTTCTTGATTAACCACTTTATCAGGTGTAGAAGAAGTGCTAGATTTATTTCCGCTAGATATACTTCCAATAATTGCTAAACCTATAAAAATAAACAAAACTATTGCCCACCATCGTTTATACCATGCTTTTTTTTCTTTTTCTGCCATTTTAACCCTCCAACGAAATTTATGTTTCAAGTTGTTTAATTACATTTATAAACTTTTTGGTCACATTTTGGTCAAACAGAATTATATATTATTTTGGTTACATATTTGTCATGGATAAAAAAGATATTAATTTGTTGTCGTTTGTTGTAAGAGGAAAAAATAGACAAGATGTTTTGATGTGTTTGAACAACAAATCACTTCAAAGACAAGCAGATATTGCTCAAAAGACAAAAATGTACAGAACGCACGTAAGAAGAACATTAATTGAATTAGAAAAACAAAAGTTAGTGATTTGTTTAAATCCAAAACAAACACAAGGAAAATTATATAAAATAACACAAAAAGGCGAAAAAATTCTTAAAGAAATTTAACTTCTTTTCATAATATTTATATACTTATAGTTATATCAATTGATATAATGAGACAAATAATGAGATTTCCAAGATTAGATACTGTTTTAATGGTAGAAAAATCTATAAAAAAATATGACGGAGAATATATGAAAA